>NZ_JAYFER010000421.1:0-47906 GCF_055795065.1 Lyngbya sp. CCY1209 | reverse complement strand
TCATCCCCCCAAAAAAACTCTCATAGAAACCCGGTTTCTTCATCCTCAACCCGATCGCTAGAAACCGGGTTTCTACCAGCATTTCTCATCCCCCAAAAAAACTCTCATAGAAACCGGGTTTCTTCATCAACTGCGGGGGTGGGGTCGGCCACAAATGACAGTAGGGGCGAAAAATTTTTCGCCCCTACCATTGACTCATCTCATCCGTGCGAATCGGAATGGGCCGATCGCACTCCAGCACCTAGAACTGGAATGTGGTTCGGAGCGTCCCGACGACGATGGTATCGTTGGAATCGTTGTGGCCCGGGTTGGTGATGATGTACGCTCCGGGGGTGATGGAGATGTACTCGTTGAACGGGAAGCGGTAGAACGTCTCGATGTGGAGGGAGGTGTCCTCGTTTTCGAGAGCGGCGATGTCGTGGGAGGTGACTTTCGGAGGCATCCCCACGATGATCGCGCCGGAATCTCCTTCTTTGAGCACGTCGGGGAATCCGAGGGTGACGGCCCAGTTGAGGATGGTGGCATCGCTGTCGCCGCCATTTTTCTGATTCGCCCAGGTGGCGCCGAACCAGCCGCCGAATTCAAAGCTATTGGCGACCCGCCAGTTGAACTGGAAGCCCAAGTTGTCGCTGGTGGTGGAGTTATCTCCGAAGGGGCGATCGGCGATCCAGCTCCCGGTTCCACCCGCGACGTTAACATCTCCGTCGGTGAAGTATTTGCGGGCGTATTCAACGGCAAAGGCTAGTTTGTCCGTCGGCTCGAAGACGAACTGAGCCGATCCGGTGTTGCCACCGTTAAATAAGCCACGTCCTTCCCGGGCGTCCGCCGCATCGCCGGCCAAGTAACCCAGGTTCAGTTTGAACTGACCCTCGCTACCGAAGCCGAACTTGGCGATCGCCCCCGTTCCTTCGGGTCCCCGGAAGATGGCGGGGTTGCGCCGCCCGAACCGGGAGATGGCACCGGTACCCGAGCTGTTGAAGGGCGTCAGGATGTCCATCGCGTCGTCCAGGTCGAGGCTGTTGGCGCCGATGTAGAATTGCGCCCGATCGTTAAAAGCCGGGAAGCGATAATGCAGGTCGTCGATCTCCACCCCGTCGGATTGGCCGTCGATGCCGGTGCGCGCCATCAGGGTATTGGTGAGGTCGAAGTCGCTGAGGTTGGGAATGTCTACGGCTTGCAAACGGGTTCTCAACCGGTCTTTCCCGGTGAAGCTGGTGTCGAAGTTGAGGCGGACCCGATAGCCCATGTAGAATTGGGTGGGGTCGTCGCTGTCTTGTCCGAAGGGGCCGCCGGCGACGTTAAATTGGGCGCGATCGCCCAAGCTGTCACCGGGCCAGAACACCGCTTCCCCGCTCAGTTTGGTGGTGGTGGAGAATTGGTTGGCTTCTAGTTCCCCGGTACGGGCTTCCAGAACCGTCACCCGCCCCCGCAGGCTGGCCAATTCCACGCCAAACTCTTCCATGAGCCGCTGCATTTTGGCCAGATCTTCGCGAGTCACCAGGTCGGCGGTGGAAGCGTTAATTAATTCGGTGATCCGCTCCAGACAGGCGTTGACCCCGGCCGCGAATTCAAAACGGGTCAGGGCGCGGTTTCCTTTGTAGGTTCCGTCGGGATAACCGGCGATACAGCCGTAGCGCTCGACGAGGGACTGGAGGGCTTGGAAGGCCCAGTCCGTGGGTTGGACGTCGGACAGTTGGGAAACCGAGGTGACTTGGGACTGTTTCTGGCGGCCCCGACCTTCCCGGCCGTACTGGTTGAGTTGGTCCAGGGTTTGCCCTTCGGCGCCCGGGGCATCCAAGTCGGCAACGGGAACTTCCGATGTCGCGCCGGCTGCGGGGTTGCCCTGCACGCCCACACCGCCGGCGTGGGGGTTGACGGGAACCTGGGCGAATTCTTGGGGCCGTTCCACCGCACCTTCTCGGGAAGTGATGGTGGTTGCCGTGTTAGCCGTCAGTTCCGCTTCTCCTGTTTCGGATGCAGATAGTTCTGCGAGGGCAGGTGAAGAGGCCAGCAAACTGGCTCCCAAAACTGCCGGACTGAGTAGCCAAGCATTGAACGATCGTTTCGACACTCTCTCTCTCCTCACACGGGTAATTAGATTTCGACAAGGTTTTGGAACGAGGAGATCAAAACCTCCCCCCCGCAATTCTACACCGTCCCTTCGGCGATCGCGAAGCCCGGGGTTAGAATTTTAACCCATTATTATAGACTGTTTGCCAACTATCCGGATTAAATTCAATCGTTGCTCCGGATCTGTCAACTCTGCGCCGATTCTACCCCCGGGGCGACGTTCGCGGCCCCGGAGAACAATTAACTGGCTTGGAGCCGGGTCGAAATCTGTCGGAGGATGACCTGCTCGGCGATCGCATCCAAACTGCTGCGCCCTTGGGCTGGACATCCGTGGGGGTAGGTGAGGGGAAAGGGTCTGTCCCGCCATCTCAACTCGTTGTAGGGGGCGTCGGAGCGGAATTTCAAATAAATTCCATTGTCCACATCTTCGTAATAGGCGATCAGCACGTCGCCGTAGTCCCGCCAGTTGATTGTCTTGCCACTCATTTTATGAAACCTTCTTTATCAGTTGACTGGTTTTCAAAATCAGCCCGACGACCAGAATCGCCTCGATGGATAACTGCAGTGTATCCGGGATATGAAATAAAAACAACAAACCGCAGAACCCGCCCCCCAGGAACAGGGCGATCCGATACACTTCATCCCTTTGCTTCAGGGCCCAACCGGCGATCGCAAAGCCCAAAATCAACCACAACAGACACATCGTCACAAAAATCACACGAAACCTTACTATATAGCTTACCTACATTCCCCCGAACATGAGTTATCATTTGGTAATAAAAAGCTTAAGTTCTCGTCATTTTCACCCCCCGTCTTCGACGAGGAGTTGGGGCTGCATGAGTTCGTCCGACATCTCCAGGATCGCCCGGGCGACGGGCTTGATTTCGGAGGGGTTGGAATTGTGAAATTCTTCGTAATGAAATCGCTTTGCGCGTTTGGCAACTTGTACCGTGATTTGATAGCGACTGGCGGAACGGGCGAGCAACTGGGTCGATCGCCGATTCAGATCCAGGGCGTCGGAGAGGGTCGATAATGTCATGAATTTCAGATAATTTGGCATCCGCCCCCATCATAGAAAGCGCAGGTAAACGATGCGTTAAATTCAAGATAAATTTACCCGCTCTTCTCGGATTCGGAATTGGGGAAAGTGAACGGTTTGCCGACGGCCGGTCCTTCCCGGCCCCCTGGTGACAACCGACGGCGGCGATCGGCTAAACTGGTAGGGGAGATTCGCTCAAACCTGACCTCGACCTCAACCGCAACTGTCATACCGTGTCAACTTTAGACTATCGAGCCAAACGGGCCTATCAACGGGGAATCAAATGGTTGATGGGTTCCGCACTCTTCGCCGCCATCGGTGTCGGCGGCGTTTTGGCCTACGATCTGATCCAGAATCAGCCCCCGGCCCCCGTGTCCGTGGCACTGACCCCGGTGGAACTGGGGGAAGTGGAAAAGAAGATCAGCGAGGGGGGGACCCTGGAGTTGGGGGGACAGCGGAGCATCAAGTCCCCGGAGGATGGGGCGGTGGAGCGGATTTTGGTGGCGGTGGGCGATCGCGTCTCGGAGGGCCAGGAACTGATCGGCCTGCGGAACCCCGATCGCGAAACCATTTTACAAAAGCAGCAGCTCGAAATCCGAAAACAGGAAATTACCGTCGATCGCGATCGGCAAAAAGTCAGAGAAGCAGAGGAAGAACTCGCGGCGGCCGAGGCGCAGTTGCGGCGGGATATCGCCAAATACGAACGAAAAATCGAGTCGGCGGAAGCCGTCAAAGCCCTGGAAATTGAAAAGCAGGAAACCATCGTCGATCGCAACCGCCAAAAGGTCAAAGAAGCCGAGGTGGAACTGGCGGCGGCCGAAGTCCAATTGGAAACGGATCGGGAACTGTTAGAAAAGGGATTTATCGCAAAACAGGAAATTGACAGACAAGAGCAGATAGTCCGGGAAAAACGGGCGACATTGCGGGATGCCCGACACGCCTTAGAAACGGCTGTGGTGGATTTGGAAACGGCCCGAACCCGACTGATCGAGGAGATCGAGACGCCGAGCAGCGGCCCCGTCATTAATGCCGAAGTGAACCTGCGACAGGCTCAGGCGGATTTGAGAGGAAGCCAGAGCGAACTCGATCGCCTCAAAATCGAATATCAAGAAGCGGCTCTCGAACTCCAAAACTATGTGATCACCGCCCCCATCGACGGCATCGTTCTCAACATCGACGTCAAACCGGGGGATGGAGTCAACCGCAGCAACGATCTGATCGCCCTCGGCGACCCGAATCAGGAGGTGGTGCAACTGAAACTGTCCACCCTCAACGCCGTCCAGGTGAAACCGGGCCAACTCGCCCGCGTCAGCGAAATCGGCCCCGATCCCGAAATATTTACCGGGCGGGTGGAGCGGATCGATCTGAAAGCGAGTTCCTCTGAAAACAATCAAAGTTCCGACTCGGGACAGGCGACAGTTCCCGCCACCATCAAATTGGATCGGCCGACGGGAAGTTTGATTCCGGGGAGTCCGGTGAGTGTGGAAATTGTTTTGGACGCCCGGGAAGATGTCGTCGTTTTAAGTACAGAGTTGATTCGACGGGACGGAGAATCGCCCTACGTCTGGGTCGTGGATGCCGACGATCGCGCCCAAAAACGGCCCGTCACCCTGGGTTTGGAAGGGCTGTTGCAGGTGGAGGTCACATCGGGTTTGAGTCCCGGCGATCGCGTGATTTCCTCCTCTCCCGACGAACCCCTGAAGCCCGGAATGGCCGTGGTTGGAGGGGCGGAATAACCGACCTCCACCCCATCAGAATCGTGATGGGAATCGATCGCTTGGAGGATATCGATCGCATCCAAGAAGAGGCGATGGCGATCGCCACAGTTCACGGTGCCACAGTGGTGATCGCCGAGCCATTTGAGTTACCCTATAAATTCGACCGCCAAACGGCTGCGATCGCCCTCGGTTCGTCGGTGGCGGTGGGAGTCGGCGCGGCATTTTTCCCCGCCCTCCGCGCCAGCCAACTCGACCCGGTGAAAGCCCTGCGGGGCGATTAAATTGCCATTACCCAATCACAGAATCGAGTCCATTGTTAATTGTTAATTTTTAATTTTCTACTCCATGAGTCTATCTCCCTTCAATTTATTCGGTCTGAGTTGTCAATCTTTGATGGGCAATCCCCTGCGTTCCACCCTGTCCGCCGTCGGCGTCTTTATGGGAGTGGCGGCGGTGACGGCGACCCTGCAAGTCCGGACGATTTCTCGAACGGTGATTTCCCAACAAATTGAAGCCAGAGAAGCCCCCACGCTCCGGTTGAATCCCGCGTGGGAACCGGGACGTGAAATTCAACCCTTGACCCTAGAGGATTTGGAATTTCTGCAACACCGCCTGCGGGGTGCGACGGCGATCGCGGGTCAGCGTTACAGTCGTTGGTGGGTCGATTCGGTTGTCTTTCAAGATCGCAGTGTCAGCCCGGAATATGTGCTGGCCGTTTCCCAAGACTATCAAAAAATTTCGGGTCGAAAAGTGCTCGAAGGTCGGTTTTTCAATGCCACCGATTTCCTGCGATATCGTCCGGTGGTCGTGATTGACGAAGTTTTGGCTAAGGAACTTTTTGAAACGGTCGCTCCCATCGACCAATCAGTTTACATTAAAAATCGACCCTACATTGTTGTTGGGGTGGTCGAAACCAAGGAATTTTCATCGCGATCAGATCAACAAGGTCTTTTGATGATGCCGCTGCCCTTAGATACGGCGGTGACGGGGCAGCGTAAACTTCATACGATTGCGGTGGGGGTCGATCGCATCGAAGACATGGAAGCGGTGGAAAAACGGGCGATCGCGCTGATGAAACAGCGGGTTCCGACTCAGGATTATCGCGCTTGGAAAAATATCAACGATATCCTCGAACAAAAGCAAACTTTGGAATCGGTTTCTCGGGCTCTGCTGGTGGTGGGTGGAATTGCTTTAGTTGTCGGCGGCGTGGGAATCGCCAACGTCACCATCGCATCGGTGATCGAACGGACACCGGAAATCGGGTTGCGGCGGGCGATCGGGGCGACGCAACTGGACGTGATGTCGCAGTTCATACTCGAAGCGGCGATTTTGAGTGTGGTGGGGGGGACGATCGCGATCGCCACGGTTCACGGGATAACCCTGGTGATCGCCGACCGGTTTGAGTTACCCTATGAATTTGACCGGCAGACGGCCGCGATCGCCCTCGGTTCGTCCGTGGTGGTGGGCATCGGCGCGGCATTTTTTCCCGCCCTCCGCGCCAGCCAACTCGATCCGGTGAAAGCGTTAAGGGGACAATAACCATGACTCGATCTCAGGAACCCTTGCCGACAAGCGATCGCGCCTGGTGGGTGCGGTTTTCGGCGATCGCGATCGCCACTTCTGGACTCTGTATCGCCCTGGCGGTGGGGTTGCAATCCCGTCCCGTCCCGGAAGCCGATGCGAGTACCGAAAAGCCATCCCAAAACGCCTCAACAATTCCCCCAGATTTTCACAAACAAAAACCGCTCAAAGATAGCGATCGGGAAGCTCCACCGCCACCTCAACTTCCGGGAATTTTTGGCAATGTGGCGATCCGCCAGACAACCGCTCCCCAATTGCCGCCTGCGGAACCGCCGCAAAGTTCACCCGTTCCCGATCAAAAGACTGATGATTTTCGTCAATCTATCTTCTTTAAAGATACCCCAAATCTTCCGGAAAGTCAACCCCAATCCCCAGAAAAATCCGACTCTCCAATCGTCGAACCGTCCCCACCTTCTCGCCAAGATGAAGGTGCGATCGCGTCGAGTTGGTGGGATGGAATCTCCCTTCCTCCCACCCTAGAAACCCCCGTCCCAACTCTCAGAAATTCCGCCGCAGCCCTGATCACCCAAACCGCACCAGAACCCCAACAAAATACCCTAGAGTTAACCCAAAGAGATGTCGTATATTTGGCATTAGAAAATAACAGAACCATCAAAAATCAATACCTGGAACGGATCGTTCAGCGCCGCGCTCTGGAAGTGGCAGAAGATGAATTTGTCCCCGACTTCACCCCCAGTTTATCCATCGAATGGGAAAATATCGAACAGAGCGAAACCTTTTCCAGGACTGCGGGTTTAGTCGCCGAAGCCCGATTGGTCATGAAAATCCCCACCGGCGGCGAATTGGGGATGGGTTGGAGGGGACGAGGAACACAGGTAGGAACTGATGCTGATGCAGAAAGTGAATTGAGACAAAATCTGGAATTATCCTTTCAACAACCCCTTTTGCGGGGGGCGGGAACCGATGTCAACCGCGCCTCCATTAAAGTTGCCCGCTTGGATGAAGCGATCAATATTCTGGATTTAAAAAATACCTTGATCGAGCAAATAACGGAAGCCATTTTAGCCTATCGGAGTCTCGTACAAGCTCAGGAGCGACTTGACATTCAAATTCGTTCTTTAGAAGCGGCCCGACAGCAGGTCGAAAACACGCAAATATTGATCGATGCTGGTCGCCGCCCTGCGGTCGATTTAATCACGGCTCAACGGGGTGTAACCAATCAAGAAGTCAGCGTTTTAAATGCGGAGAATAATCTCAAACAGCAACAGTTGGCATTGCTAGATTTACTCGATATAGAGCTCGAAGGTGGTCGGATTCCGATCGCCACCGAGATCAAGGTGCCGGAAGCAGAACTTCCAGATCCCGAAGAAATTATCGAAATTGCCTTTAAAAACAGGCCCGATTATTTGAAGGCAAAGCTGGAAATTGAGAAGGCGGAAACCCGTTTAATGGTCGCCGAAAATAATCGCCGTTGGAACATCGATCTCGATACCGAAATCCGTCACAATGCTACCCCCAATATTTTGGAAGAACAGACGGAATTTCGGGCGGGAATCGTGTTCAGCAAAACCCTCGGAGATTTGACGATCGAGCAGGAATTCGATCGCGCCCGGGTCAACGTTCTCCAAGCCAAAAATAATTTAGAGGAAGAACGGCAGCAAATCGATATCGATGTCGCCAATGCGGTTCGCGATGTCCGGGATAATTTACGTCAGTTGGAATTGAGGCAACAGTTGACAGAATTGCGGGAACAGGAATTAAATAATGAGGAAGAAAAGATTCGCCTGGGTGTCGGAGATACTTCGATCGTAGATCTGGTTCGCTTTCAAGATGATTTGGCGGCGGCGCGAAACGCGGAATTAAACGCACAAATTGATTACCTCAATTCTTTGACTCAGTTGGAGCAAACTTTGGGGACAACATTGGAACGGTGGGAGATTGTCATTGAACAGGAAGAATCGATGGGGGAGGAAAGTGACAACTGAAAAGTGAAAAATCACCGATTCCCCATTGACGGTTCCTATACCCTACAATTAAACGAGAGAAGGCATTATTTTGGAAACGATTATTGAGTTAATTGTCGAAACGGAAACGGAGAAAAATCAGAGGCTCGATCGCTGGCTATCGGAACAAGTAAAAGAGTTGTCGCGATCGCGCCTACAAACCCTCATTTCCGAAGGTTGTGTCTCGGTGAACGATCGCCCCTGCACCTCCAAAAAAACGGCACTCAAAACCGGCGATCGCATCCAAATTAACGTCCCCCCCGCCGCACCATTAGAACTCAAACCCGCCGATATTCCCCTGGATATTCTTTACGAAGACGAAGAATTATTGATCCTCAACAAACCCGCCGGATTGGTCGTCCACCCCGCCCCCGGACACGAAAATGATACCCTGGTGAATGCGTTATTAGCCCACTGCGAAACCCTAGCCGGCATCGGCGGAGTGCAACGTCCCGGCATCGTCCACCGCCTCGACAAGGATACCACCGGCGCGATCGCGATCGCCAAAACCGACCGCGCCCACCAACATTTACAAGCCCAAATTCAAGCCAAAACCGCCCGTCGCCAATATCTCGGTGTCGTCCACGGCGCCCCCAAAACCCCATCCGGCATCATCGACGAACCCATCGGACGCCACCCGACAGACCGCAAAAAAATGGCGATCGTCCCCCCCGACCGGGGCGGGCGTGCCGCCATCACCCGCTGGCAGGTCCGGGAACGCCTGGGAAACTACACTTTGGTCGAATTTGACCTCGAAACCGGCCGCACCCACCAAATTCGCGTCCACAGCGCCAGTCTGGGGCATCCCATCGTCGGCGATCCGGTCTACGGGCGGGGCAAATCGCCCGGGGTGAACCTCCCCGGACAGGCCCTCCACGCCTGGAAACTCACCCTCCGCCACCCGATTTCCGAGGAAGCGATCGAAGCGATCGCGCCCTTGCCCGAGGCCATGACCACCCTGCTGGAGGTCCTGCGGCAGCGCCTGCGCTGAAACCGCGCTACCCTAATAAGACGAAGCGTGGGTAATTATGGCGATGTATTTAGTGACAGGAGCAACCGGCGATCTCGGCCGCCGCATCGTGCGGCAGTTACGGGAACGGGATCTGCCCGTGAGGGCCTTTGTCCGCCTCACCTCCCGCTATTCGGAACTCGAAAATCGCGGGGCGGAAATTTTTATCGGCGATTTGAAGCGGGAACGGGACATCGAAAAAGCCTGCCGGGGGGTGCGTTATATTATCACCGCCCACGGTTCCGGCGGAGATGCCCAGGCCCTCGAATATCGGGCGAATGTCGAACTGATCGACCAGGCCAAAGCCCAGGGGGTGGAACATTTCGTTTTTACCTCCGTATTGGGCACCGATCGCGGCTACGAAGATTCCCCGGTTTTCAAGGCGAAGCGGGAGGTGGAAAAGGTTCTTTCCAATAGCGGTTTAAATTATACCATATTGCAGCCTTCTGCTTTGGCTTCGAGCCTGTTACCCCTGGCGGAACGGTTCAAAGAAACGGGTTTTTATTTGCTGATCGGCGACCCGAAAAATCGCAGTTCCATCGTCAGTACGGATGATGTGGCGACGATCGCGATCGCCTCTACACAGGTGGAGGGTGCCCGCGATCGCATCCTCCCCGTCGGCGGCCCGGAAATCATCACCCGAGAGCAAATTTATCAAATTTTCAGCCAGGTATTCAATCGCGAACCCATCGTTATCAATCCCCCCCTGATGCTGTTCGACGGCCTGCGAAATGCGGCGGGTTTCTTCAACCCGGACTTGCAACGCAGTTTGGGAACCCTGCGGGTTTTGTTGGGGAATGAATTTTTCTGCACACCGGAAGAAATCGCGGAATTGGAGACGCTATTTGACATCAAAATGGAATCCTTAGAACAGTTTATCCGCCGCTATTTTGGGGCTTGATATCTGTTCTATACGAGGTTAAATATTCCCCCCGATAAACCTTTTCATACACCCGCAGGTCAGGGGTTTGAATGTGGGCGACCCCTTCCCAGTTCAGTTGCAGTCGGCGATCGCCATTTCAATCGGTTGAGGTGCGATCGCTTTTATAAAATCGTCAAATAGGTGTCCGCCGACGTTTCGGGCAAAACTTTGAGCCGTTGATTTTTTAGATCCAATTCAATTCCCAACGCTTCCAGGGGAACCACGCCCAAAAGGGCATCCCCTCTCCCCGGCAGTTCCAGACATTCAAAGGTTCCTTCTCGCCCCATCAGAATAACACTCGCATCTCGAAAAATGCGGGCTTTTCCGATACCATTCGCCGTCATCACGTCCACTTCCCGCAGGAGTTCCAAACCCAATTGGGCGATCGCGTCTGCCGGCAAACAGAGGGTGGTGGCTCCGGTATCCACCAGGACGTTATTGAGGGTGAGCGATCGCACCTGCTCCGGGGGAATGTAACCCCGTGTGGCACTCGCCTGGTCGATCCGATTGACAATTGTTAATGTGGTGGTTATTTTTCCCATCTGTTGTGCGGACATGGTTTGAATCCCAATACTCTATCACAATTATAAGGTCAAAACTTGGGATGGGCGCGATCACCTCATTTTTTCATCCTGTATGACGTTCTCAAATTAGATGTTATTTGAATTGTCGGGCGATCGCTATCTAGAGTCGCCAACAAATTGGCGATTCCCTCTTGAACTGTCGCCAGTCGCACCATCGCATCTAGAACCGGAAAGAGTCGTAAAAGGTGACGCGATCGCCGCCCCGGTATTTGGAACGGTCGAGGGCTTCTTCGGCGGCTTGAAACAGCCGTTCGGGAGAATTGTTGGAGGTGGGAATCTGGCTCGCCACGCCGACGCTGAGGCTGATGTTTCGGGAAACGAACCCGTCGAATTCGGAAATATCGTAAGAGATGGCGAGGGCTTTCACGTCGCGGCACATTTTCTCGGCGATATCCGTCACGGTTTCCACATCGGCATCGGTGAAGAGAAGGGCAAATCTCGCCCCGCCGTTGCGGGCGATCGAGCGGGCGCGATCGCCACCACATTCCCGAAGGGTCGCGGCGATTTTTTTGAGGCATTCATCCCCGGCAGAATCGCCGTGGGTGTCGTTGTACAGTTGAAAATAATCGACTTCACACAGCATCAAGAATAACGGCAAACTTCGGTCGATGGTTTGTTGCCATTCCTGTCGGATTAACCGTTCAAAATAGTGGCGGTTTGCCAGTTGTGTGAGCCCGTCGAGCTCGGAGGAATGGTGGAGTGGGTGCCTTCCCACTTCCGGCCCGACTTCCCCGGCCGTTGAGCGACTCAGTTTCCCAAATTGCTGGCGAAAATAAATGCGGTATAACTCGCAGCGAACCCGGGCCAAATTCTCGTCGAAATGGATCAATCCCATGCTTTCCAATTTGTAAGCCGCGATCGCCTCGAGGGGTACGCCGCGGTCGGACTCGATGAGGCGATCGAGGGCGATCGCCAAAGATGGATCTTGCTGGAGCGTCACCCACAACTCCCGCAAGTGGGAACTGTAAATACCGTCGGGTTGCAGGGCATCTCGCAACACCTCTTCCAGGGACATCCGTTTCCGACACATCTGATAAAATGCCAGTTGTATCAAATAGGGATGTCCCCCCACCATCGAAATTAAAGGTCCGAGGCGTTTGAGTCCCGCCGCGCCCCCGGCCCAACCGAGCCGGTGTCGGAGGGCGAGATCCTGCACCTGTTCGGCGGTAAACTCGGGCAATTTCAACACCAAACCGACGTTGAAAGGAGATTGGTGGAACTGGAGGGGGATGTAAACTTCGGTGCTGTGGACGACGATCAGGCGGAGATGTTGCCAGAGTTGGTCCTGTTTGGAATGTTCGTGCCACGATCGCAGCATGGGGAGGAAGTCCCGGGCGATGGCGGGGTACTCGAACACCCGGTTGACTTCGTTGAGGGCGATGACGAGCGGCGAATCCCTGTCGGGCAGTAAGTATTCTTCAAAATAGAGCCGACAGGAGACTTTGGAGCCGAGATCGAGGTCCCAGAGTTCGTCAAGTTGCGACGGCCGGCCGAGTTGTTGGCCGGCGTTGGCACAAAACCAGCGCAGCAGGCGATCCAAGGAATTTAACGTGTCGGCATCCGCTTCTAAAAAGTTGAGGGAAACCGTCCGGTATCCCCAAGAGTCGGCGAGGATCAACATCCGGTTGAGCAGGGAACTTTTTCCCATTTTCCGGGGGGCCTTGATGCGAATCACGCAGCCCGGTTGCCGCAGTTCGGCGAACCCCTGCTCTTCGGTGGGGGGGCGATCGACGTAGAGGGGGGAGTCGATGGGAATCGGACCGCCCGGTCGTTCCCAATGGGTGGGATCGGTGGGTTCGGAGCCGCCCGGATCGGTGGGTTCGGTGGGTTCGGTGGGTTCGGCGGTGTCCGGGGATTCGAGGACAAGCCGGACGTTCTTTTTGGTGATTTTCGCCCCCACCGCCTCCGAAAGTTCCTGCCACAGGCGCGATCCGACTTCTTTTACATAGTCGTTTCCGTAGGACGATTGCCGGGAAATTTCCCCGTAGGTTTTGCCCCTCCAGGATTCTGAAAAGATCGATCGCTCGATGGGAGTGAGCGATCGCCGTAATTTTTGTTCGACGAGTTTGAGGGCGGCGGCCAAATCCATTCAAATTGAGATGGTTGATGTGCGGGAGTTCGAGCTGTCGTTATTTTATCCTCTCGATTCCGGTCATTTTCGCCCGCGATCGCCTCACCCCACCTTTCCCACCTTTCCCACCTTTCCCACTTTTCCCACCCGCTCGAAGGGCGATTCGACTACCGCCAATCCTTTTCAGCCTGTTCGAGGACGTAGGCCGCCACCCGTCGGATTTCCGCTTCGCTGAGGCGGTTTTTGTAGGCGGACATATTGCTTTTCCCGTTGGCGACGATTTCGGAAATGGACTCCACGGAGTCGTAGCCGTTGCGCTTCAGGGCGCCCTTCTTGAGGGTTTTCCACCAGCGCACGATATTGCCCCCGCCGGCGTGGCACCCGGCGCACTGGGCGCTAAAAATTTGGGCTCCGGTGTCGGTTTTTTCGGCGATCGCGGGGGACCCGAAGCCCAACACCCACACCATCACGCCCAGGACGAAAGCAGTCAGCAAATTTCGCAGCATTATCAATTTTGAGTGATCCGTCCCCGTTATTGTGACATTTGTCGGGGGGCGGAGGAAGCAGGGGGGCGGAGGAAGCAGGGGGGCGGAGGAAGCAGGGGGGCGGAGGAGGAAGACTTATAGCAACCGCCAGGGCGATTCGGACAGGTCTGCCAATTTTAGACCCGCCTTGAAATGAATTTCAAGGCTAATAGCAAAAGTCCACGCTTGCGTGGACTGGGTTGGACATAGGGTGTCCTGATATCAGATCCGTACCAACTTCTCAATCATCTTTAGATGATTTTCGCTATTAGCTTGGGAATTGATTCCCAAGCGGTCTGAGTTACTTCCTCCGCTTCCTCCGCCCCTCCGCCCCTCCGCCCCTCCGCCCCTCCGCTTCCTCCGCCCCTCCGCTCCCCTGCCCCTATCTCCGCTGTGCGACCGGAATCAGTATCCGGAACTCCGTCCCCCCCTCCGGCCCGGAGGCACATTCGATCGCCCCACCGTGCTTGTCCACAACGATCTGATAGCTGATCGAGAGTCCCAAACCCGTGCCCTTGCCGACGGATTTGGTGGTGAAGAACGGGTCGAAAATTTGGGGTTGGACTTCGGGGGGAATTCCCGGACCGTTGTCCCGGATGGCGATAACGACCCGATCGCCCAGTCCGGGGGCGGCGGCCGGTTGTAGGGATGTCGCGATCGCGATCGTCGGCGGTTTGTCGGAGTCCGAGACGTCAGTTGTGGCTTCCAACGCATCGATGGCGTTGCTCAAAACATTCATGAACACCTGATTCAACTGGGCGACATAACACTCGACCCGGGGCAGTCGGCCGTATTCTTTGACCACCTCGATGGGGGGGCGATCGGGTTTAGCCTTGAAGCGGTGTCCGAGGATCAACAAAGTGCTGTCGATGCCCTGGTGGATATCGACGGATTTGATATCCGCCTCGTCGAGGCGGGAGAAATTCCGCAGGGATAAAACCAACTTGCGGATGCGATCGGTGCCGACTTTCATGGACGAGAGAATTTTGGGCAGATCTTCGGTGAGGAAATCCAACTCGATCTCCTCGATGCGATCGTCGAGGGCCGGAGTTGGGTCGGGATATTCTTTCCGATACAATTCCACCAAGTCCAGCAGGTCGTGGCAATAGTCGGCGGCGTAGTCCAAATTGCCGTAGATGAAGTTGACCGGGTTGTTGATTTCGTGGGCGATGCCGGCCACGAGTTGGCCCAAACTCGACATTTTTTCGCTCTGCACCAGTTGGGTTTGGGTGTGGCGCAAGTCTCGGGCCAGGGCCTCCGCCTGACGCCGGGTTTGGGCTAACAACTCCGCCTGTTGCAGGGCGACCCCGAACTGGACGCCAATTTGAGCCAGCAGGCGGATCTCGTAGTCTTCCCAGCGGCGGGGACGGGAATTTTGGTAGGCGGCCAGCAGGCCCCACAGGCGGTTAGCCTGGAAGATGGGCGCGATCGCGTAAGCCCGAGCCTGAAACTCTTCCAGGAGTCGAACGTGGCAGTCCTGGTGTCCGGCGGTGTAGATATCGTCAACGGCGAAAGTTTCGTGGCGGCGGTAGCGTCCCCCTTCGGTTCCCTGCAAGTGGTCGTCGGCGATGGCGGGCATCGTCCCCACCAGGGGTTTCCACTCCGGCGATCGCGACTCCGCCACAAAAGAACCGCTCCAGTCGGGGTGGAAGCGGTACACCGCCACGCGATCGGCTTTGAACAGGTGTCGCACCTCGGCCGTGGTGGTGTTGAAGATGGAGTCGATGTCGAGGGACTGGCGAATTTTATCGACGATCGCGGCTTGAATTTGTTGCCGTTCCATCTCCCGCTGTCGCTCTTGGGCGATCGCCAGTTGGGTATTTTGAGCCTGCACCCGGGCGACGTATTCGGCCTGTTGGAGGGCAACTTCCAGGTGGCGGGCAATTTGGACGATAAAATCAATTTCCTCCTCCGTCCACGGGCGGGGGCGATCGCACTGGTGGATGCAAACCAATCCCCACAGGGTTTGATGCTTCAACAGGGGGACGACCAAGTTCGCCCGCACTTGAAACCGACCCAGAATCTCGAGGTGGCAGTCGCTCAAATCGGCTGCGTAGATATCGGAAATCGCACTGATTTTCCCTTTTTGGTAGCCCGGTGAAAACCGCTCCCCGAAGCAGTGGTCGTGGATGGGGACCCCCAGAGCCGAACTCACGCCGGGGGCGACATCTTCGGCAATAAATTCCCCGTCGTCGTAGTGGGACTCCGGGTAGAAGCGGAACACCCCGACGCGGTCGGCGCCGAGCAACCCGCGAATTTCCCGGACGGTGGCGACGAAGATTTCGTCGATGTGCATCGGTTCCCGAATCCGCCGGATCACCGCTACCAGGGCTTTTCGCTGTTCGAGTTGGGAGCGGGTGCGGGCCAGCAGTTCGGCCTGTCCGATCGCCACTCCCAGATGGCCGGCGATTTCCCGAATGAAGTCAATTTCATCGGGCTGCCACTGCCGGGGGCCGCGGCACTGGTGGATGCAGAGCAATCCCCACAGTTGTCCGGTTTTGAGCAGGGGGACCACCAGGTTAGCCCGGACTTGAAACCGGGTCAAGATGTCTCGGTGGCAGTCGCTCAGTTCAAAGGTTTCCACATCAGCGATCGCCTGAATCCGGCCCTGCTGGTAATAAATGGCGAATTGTTCGCCGAAGCAGTGGTCGTGGATTTTCGCCTGCAGGGCCGAGTAGAAGGGCGGCAAGAGGTCTTCGGACACGAATTCGCCGTCATTGTAGCCGGACTCGGGATCGAGGCGGAACACCGCCACCCGGTCGGCATCGAGGAGTTGGCGGACTTCGGTGCTGGTGGTGTTGAAAATGGTCTGGAGGTCGAGGGACTCGCGGATCGAGGCGATGACGTGGGAAAGGGCACCGTAGCGCTGTTTGAGGGAGGGGGTGAGCCGGGGAGCGGGGTCGAGTCGGGGGGGGAGATTCATGGAACTCAGGGGGCGGCAGATGCCCAACAGTCCCACGATCGCGCCCTCTTCATCCCGGACGGCCGTGTAGGCGCAGTTGTAGGGTGGGGCGCCGGGGCGGGGGGAGAGTTTGTGGTTGACCCGCAGGGGTTCGCCGAGCTCCAAAACCTGCCGCAGCCCCAATTCCAGGGATTCGTCCCCGAACCCGAATAGCTCCCGGTGGGTTTTTCCGGCGACCTCGGAGAGGGACAGGCCGAGGGCTGCGGAGGCGGCGCGGTTGATTTGGGTGTAGCGCAGTTGGCGATCGCAGATGAAAATGGCATCTTCGGCCGCATCCATCCACAGTTGACAAAATGGGGAATTGGCTCCCGCCGCGGCGGGTTCGGCGTCAGGTGGGGTCAAATTCAACAGATTTTGCAGCTTCGTGAAGGCGGCCTCGTCGCGACAGCAGTCTCGGAATTGTTGCCACTGATGAGAGTTAACAAGCATAAGTCAGCAATTTGAGTTGAGAAATAATGGGTCTGGCAATTGGTGGATGCAACTCCTTTTTTTATGCGAAATAAACGTCAACTGACCGGAAGTTTGATGCGAAACTCCGTCCCCTGATCAGGCTGAGAAATGCAGTGGAGCTGACCGCGATGTTTTTCCACGACAATTTGATGGCTGATGGAGAGTCCCAGGCCGGTGCCCAAACCCACGGGTTTCGTGGTGAAGAAGGGGTCGAAAATTTGTTCCCGGATCGGCGGCGGAATTCCCGGCCCGTTGTCCGCGATCGCAATTTCCACGGCCGGACTCGGGGCGGTTTCGTCAGAACCCATCGCCGTCCGAATCGCGATCGTCGGCACGAACTTTTCCCCCTCCCGTTCCTTAATTTTGGCATCGAGGGCGTCGATCGCATTACTGAGCAAATTCATGAACACTTGATTGAGTAACCCGGCATAACATTCGATGGGGGGCAGATCGCCGTATTCTTTCTCAATGGTGATGCTCGGATAGTTGGGTTTGGTTTTGAGGCGGTGTTGCAGGATCAACAGCGTACTCTCAATTCCCTCGTGAATATCGACGGATTTGCGCTCGGCCTGGTCGAGGCGAGAAAAGTTCCGCAGGGAGAGGACCAGTTGCCGAATTCGTTGCGCCCCGATCTGCATCGACGAGATAATTTTTGGGAGGTCTTCTTGAATGAAATCGAGTTCGATTTCTTCTTCGTAGGCTTCGATATCCGGGTGGCGATCGGGGTAATGTTGGTGGTAGAGGGGAATCAGTTTCAACAAATGATCGCTGTATTCGTTGGCGTAGGTCAAATTCCCAAAAATGAAGTTGATGGGGTTGTTAATTTCGTGGGCGACGCCGGCCACGAGCTGCCCGAGTCCGGACATTTTTTCGGTCTGAATCAGTTGGCTTTGGGTGCGCCGCAGTTCGTCCAAAATTTTCGCCAACTGTTCGGCTTTGGACTGTTCGCTGGCGAGGGACTGTTGCAGTTGTTCGGTGCGCTCTTGCACCTGCCGCTCCAGGTTGCTGTTCAGGGCGTTGACTTCTCGGTAGAGACAATATTGTTGAATTGCCATCGAAAATTGATTTTCCAACGCCCGCCCCAGGGCGATTTCGTCGGCGGTCCAGGGCTGGGCCTGTCCCTTTTTCAATTCCCGCCACACCTCGAAGGATTGCCGGGGCATCATCTGTTTGGCGCTGGGGTCGAAGAATCCCGCCCACAGGGTTTCGGTGTCGATCTCGTCGCGGAAAATGGTCAGGATGCCGAGGTTTTGCCGGCGATACCGGACCGGCAGGACGAGCAGGCCCCGGATGTCGGTGGGGCGGAAGGCGGGGGCGAAGATCCGCAGTTGCGGCTCCCGGTACAGGTCCGCGATCGCCCAGATGTCGGAGTGGGAGTCCGAGGCGGCGGGTTGAAAGCCGCGATCGACCCACTGCTGCCACAGGGGATGTTCTTCCAA
This sequence comes from Lyngbya sp. CCY1209, assembly GCF_055795065.1. Lineage (NCBI taxonomy): Bacteria > Bacillati > Cyanobacteriota > Cyanophyceae > Oscillatoriales > Microcoleaceae > Lyngbya > Lyngbya sp. CCY1209. Next base: position 29,573 of record NZ_JAYFER010000421.1, on the reverse strand, counting down.
AATTGAAGTGGATTCCCATTCGGGCAAGGTGGGCCCGTCGCCGCAGGTCCAGATCTCCGAGGCGGTTCCATCCCCGTGGGGGAAGAGGTACAACCGCCCCCCCGACCCCTCAAAGGCCTCTACGGTGGCTTCCAAGGCTGCCTGTAATTCGATGGTGGGTTGTTCGTGCAGCAGGGAGGCGATCCGGTTGACGGTGGCTTCCCGGCGGGCTTGCCGGCGGCTGCCCTCGAGCAGGTTGGCTTGGGAAATGGCGACGGACACCTGATCGACGACCAACTGGAGGACTTGAAGCTGCAATTCGGTAATGGCGTGGGGTTCGGAGTGGTGGGAGACGAGCAGCCCCCAGAGTTGGGTTTCGGGCGGGGGGGATTCCGGGGCGTCGGAGATTTGTGCCGTTCGCGGGGAGTGGAGGATGGGGACGACGACGGAGGACCGCACCCCCATCGCTCTCAGGTAGCTGACGTGGCAGGGATCGACTTCCCGGGTGTGGATTTCGGGGGTCTGGAGGGGTCGGCCGGTTTCCTCGGCATCGAGGGGACTCAGCCCGATGCTGCCCGAGGCGACGTGGACGATGGTGCGCTGCCGGAGTCGGAGGTAGCGATCGCGGGCTTCGGGGGGGATGTCGTCGGCGGGGAAGTGCAGCCCTTTCAAGGAGGGGAGGCGATCGGCGTCGATGGACTCCGCCACCACTTCCCCGCTGCCGTCTTCGTCGAATCGATAGATCATGATCCGGTCCGTCCCCAAAAAGGAGCGGACTTCCGAGGCCGTCGCGCTCAAAATTTCCTGGAGTTCGAGGGACTCGCGGATGCGGTTGACGATTCGGTGTAACAGGACCTGCTGATCGAATTGGGATTGAAGTATTTGTGCGGTATCCACGGGATTCATAAATCTCCTTAGGTCGGAATCGAGCTGCCGGGGAGGATCGAGGTTCAAAGGATGTCTTTCAGGTGGGTGGCGAGGAGCGCACCCGGCGTTTTGGCGTCATTCCTGTCGTCCGCCCGCGAAGGCCGATTCGCGAAGCGCACACACCCGCGAAGCGCACACATCCGCGACAGCGTACAGATTGCCCCGAAACTGACCGGCCCGACAAAAGTGCCGAGTTGGGATCGAACCCATCACCGCCCTCCTTCAAATCTCAAATGGTGGCGGTCGCGAGAGTAATGATGACCGTGCGATCCGGACGGGTCTCCTGGAGTTATTTTAGCGAATTTCGGAGCCAATTTAATCGTTAGAAGTGGATCAGATCCGGAGACTATCGGGGGAGAGAGAAATTCATTCTCTGGCAAGATCCGGGGCAAAAGTGGGAGAGTTAGCCACTCCCAATCAGGAAGAACTGTTGGTTTTTCAATAGGGAGATAAAAGCGCAGAAGTCAACCGATATCTGCTGATATGATATCATCATCCAAGGGAGAAGGAATGTCACCGCCCGACCGAAGCCGAGATGCGGCTACGGGATCGTCGCGATCGCCCCCTTTGTGCCCGCCCCAATCCGGTCGCACCCAAAAACTCGATGCCCAGACGCGATCTGGCGTCTGGGCAAAGGGGAGTGGGGGAGTCGGGAATCGGGAGTCGGGAATCGGGAATAGGGAGTCGGGAGTCGGGAGTCGGGAATAGGGAATAGGGAATAGGGAATAGGGAATTTTAGATTTTTCCTGCCCCCTTGCTTCCTCCGCCTCCTCCGCTCCTCTGCCCCTCTGCCCCTCTGCCCCTCTGCCCCTCCGCCCCCTCGACGACTTCTTTCGGTTCTAAAAGGGACTCAGTCGCTTAATCGCCCGGTTGGCGACGTCGGCGTAGCGGAGTTCGCCGCAGAGGATCTGACTCATCAGTTGGGTGGCGACGGGGACTTTCACCGCCGCCTTATAGCCAATACCGGGGAAGCGGTAGAACAACCCCGCCAGGCGCCCGGCCCAGACCATATCGGCGCCCCAATCTTCGTGGACGGTCTGAGTGTACTGTTCGAGGGCATTGCCGTTGCCGCCGAGGGCCGCGTCGATCGCTTCGGCCGCCTTCACCCCGGTCAACATCGACGGGCGAATCCCCTCGCCGGAGAGGGGGTCGAGGATGCTGGCCGCTTCCCCGGCCACCAGGGCGTTGCGGGCGTGCAGGGTGCGATCGCCGTCCCACAGGCGCAGGGAATGTTCAAGGACGGGGGAGTTGGCATCCAACCCCAGTTCCGCCACATATTTGCTCAGGTCTTTGCTCAAACTCTTGGGTTCCCCCCCCCGGAAGGTGGCGGTGCTGACGGTGTAGCCGTCGGCCTTGGGAAATCCCCACAGACTGCCATTTTTGACCAGGCCAAATTCAAAGGTGGGGACGTCGGAAAACGAACCGGCCTCCGTCACCAGGGCCGTGCGGGGATTGGACTGTTTGATGCCCAGCCACCCGGCGACCGGCCCTTTGGCACCGTCGGCGGCGATCAAATATCGGCCCGTCACCGGTTCGCCGCCGGTGAGGACTTCCCAAGCCTCCCCCTTCCACTGAATCCCTTTGACTTCGGTTTCGGCCTGCAGGAGGGCGCCCTGGTCTTGGGCTTGTTGCATTAAAAAGGCATCGAAGACATCCCGGCGCACCATCCACATGGGTTTGGCGATGTCCGTTTCCGCCGGGTCCCCGAGTTTGAAGGTATAGCGGATTTTTTGGACGGTGGTGGAGATAGCCGGGGCGAAATCGAAGTCGAACCACTCGGCGACGGCGGGAGAGACGCCGCCGCCGCAGGGTTTATTCCGCGGCCAGGTGTCTTTTTCCAGGACGAGAACCGAATGGCCCCGTTTGGCAAGGTGATAGGCCGCAGCCCCGCCGGCTGGCCCGGCTCCTACGATGATGCAGTCGAATAGAGTTGTCATTGTGAGTGGATCTGATCTGTCTTGGGTTTTCGATACCGGCCCCGCAGGCGACGATGCCGCTTCTACCCCTGACCTCCGATATCGATCTGACGGGAGCCGGATTTGAACTGTCGGGAATTGAAAAATTCTCCTAAACAGTCATAATATCCTTTTCTTTGGCTTCGAGCAGCTCGTCCACCTTAGCCGTGTATTTGTCCGTTATCTTTTGAATTTGGTCTTGCAAATCCCGGGACTCATCTTCGGAGAGGTCGCCGCTTTTTTCCTGCTTCCGCACCGAGTCGATCGCGTCCCGGCGGATGTTCCGCACCGAAACCCGGCCTTCTTCGGCGTATTTCCCGGCCATCTTGACGAACTCCTGGCGGCGTTCTTTCGTCAGGGGGGGGATATTCAACCGCACCACCGTCCCATCGTTGTTGGGGGTGAGTCCCACGTCGGAGGTGGAAATCGCCTTTTCGATCAGCCCCAGCGTATTGGGATCGAAGGGTTGGATGGTGAGGGTGGAAGCGTCGGGGGTGCTGATGCTGGCCAAGGATTTTAAGGGGGTGGGGGCGCCGTAATATTCCACCGTCACCCGGTCCAGCAGGGAGGCGTTCGCCCGCCCCGTGCGGATGGTGTTGAAAGCGCGTTGAGTCGCCTCGACGGCTTTTTTCATCAAATTGTCAGCTTCACTTAACTTCACAAGAACCTCCAACAAATGTTCCTACAGGTTCGCCCATCACGGCGCGGCCGATATTGCCGGGCTCGGTGAGATTAAATACAATAATAGGAAGATCATTCTCTTTACACAGCGCGATCGCCGTACTGTCCATTACACGCAGGTCGTGGGTGAGTACGTAGCCGTAGCTCAAGGTTTCGTAGCGGCGGGCGTCGGTGTTGACGGCTGGGTCGGAGTCGTAAATCCCGTCCACCTTCGTGGCTTTGAAGATCACCTCGGCGTCAATTTCCGCCGCCCGCAGGGCCGCCGTGGTGTCGGTGGTAAAAAACGGGTTGCCGGAACCGGCCCCAAAAATGACCACCCGGTTGAGTTCCAGGTGGCGGATCGCCTTGCGGCGGATGTAGGGTTCGGCCACTTCCTGCATGGCGATCGCCGTCTGCACCCGGGTGGGGACGCCGATCTGTTCCAGGGCATCCTGGAGGGTGATGGAGTTCATGACGGTGGCGATCATGCCCACGTAGTCGGCCGTCGCCCGGTCCATGCCCGCCGAAGCGGCTTTCATGCCCCGGAAAATATTACCGCCGCCGACGACGATCGCCACCTGGACGCCCTTGGCCACCACGTCGGCCACCTGCTGGGCGATGCCCTGGACTACGGCGGGGTCGATGCCGTATCCCAGACTGCCCATGAGGGCTTCGCCGCTCAGTTTCAGTAAAATCCGCTTATATTTGGTCCCCATTTAATCCCCCTGTTGAGAACGACCCAATCCCCGGGGATCGACGGCGATCGCGACAACGGTTCCGGGTGGTCTGCACGGTTGAAATCGTCGGGTTGGTTTCATTGGGGTATCGTTAAAACCTACTATATTTGTGCACTCGGCCAGGTTTCGGCTCACACGCGAATCAGGAAACATCACCAATGGGGGCGACCGGTTTGGCAGTTGTCTCCCCAATAAGATAACAGAAAGGTGCGATTTCCTCTCAGCTTTTTTTCCGGGGCGGCGACGTCCGACCCCCAGGGGATCGAAAACCGATCGCCCGTCACCCCCGCCACTGGATGGGGGTGCCGGCCGGGGAAGTCACGGCGGGCTCGATCGCCTCTCCGCGCAGGAGTTGGGCCGCCGCCGCGTGGAGGAGGCCGGGGGTCGATCCGCCGTCGGGGGAATCGTCGATGGAACCCCGGTAGCGGAGAATTCCTTCGTGGTCGAGAAGGAAAGCCTCCGGGGTCGTTCGGGCGCCGAAACATTGGGCGACGTCCTGGTTCACGTCCCGAATGTAAGGGAAGTTGAGGTCGTTGGAGTCGGCGAAGGCCTTCATTTTCTCGAAGCTGTCTTCGGGGGAGCGGGCGGCATCGTTGGCGTTGATCCCCACCAAGGTGACTTCCTGCGGCTGCAGTTCGGCCTGCAACCGCTTCAAGCCTTCGAGCGAGGAGCGGACGTGGGGGCAGCAGTTGGACATGAAGACGACGATGACGGCCCGGAATCGTTCCAGATAGCGAGCCAGGTGGTGAACTTCGTCGTCCACCCCCGGCAGTTCAAAATCGGGCGCATAGCTGTTAATTGGAGTACCCTTCATAAGCAGTTCAACATTCGAGCGATCGCGGTTCACAATCTGAGAGTTGGGCGGTCGGAATTGGGGGTGGAATGACACTCGGAAATCTCCGGGGAGCGGAGTTCCGCGTCACTTCACCCAACCCCGGGCCACGGCTTGGTATCCGATCAGTTTATAGATCAATTTGGCGGCGGTGAATTCGGAGACGACGGAATCTCCGACGGGTGCTAATTCCATTACATCACAGCCGATCGCTTCGCTGTCTGTCAACAGCGCCCGCACAAACGCCAGCAACCCGTACCAGGACAGCCCTCCAGGCTCGGGGGTGCCGACTCCGGGCACGGCGGCGGGGTCGAGGCCGTCGAGGTCGATGGTGAGAAAGATTCGCCGGGTGGGGATGCGGGCGATCGCTTTTTCGATCCAGTCCGGCTGTGTGGCGATGTCCCGCGCCCAAATCACGGGGATGTCCCGCTCCCGGATTAGGTCGGCTTCTTCCCGGCAGATGCTGCGAATTCCCACCGGCAGGGTGGGCAACCCCATCTCCAACACCCGCCGCATGACGCAGGCATGATTGTAAATCGACCCCTCGTATTCGTGTCTCAGGTCGCCGTGGGCGTCGATTTGGACGACGGTGAAGGGTTCGGTTTCCAGTTCCAGATAGGCTTCCACCACCCCGGCGGTGATGCCGTGTTCGCCCCCGACGGCAATGACAAATTTATCATCTTTCGCCAGGGATTTGACGGTTTCCCGGGTGACGCGGAGCATTTCTTCCAGGGACAGGGAGGGGTCGCGGCGAGTATCTGCGATCGCCGGGTGGGTGTAAATTCCCACTTCAGAGGCGATTTCCCGCCCCAATTCCTCGTCGTAACATTCGAGTTGGTGGGAGGCCTCCAACAGCGCCGCCGGCCCGTTCTGGCACCCCTTGCGGTAGGTGGTGGTCGCCTCGAAGGGGACGGGTACAATGGCGACTTTGGCGGTTTCGTAGTCGGGGACGATTTCCGATCCGAGAAAGTCCGCGACGGAGGGGGGAGTCAGGGTCGATTGCATTTTAAAATTGAGATTTCGCCTCTCCGATGTGAGAGGACAGTTTTGGCTATTCCCAAATTTTGCCACGGACCGACGTCGGGGGGAGTCCCTGCACCAAATTGGAATCCGGTGTAGGGTGTAGGGTGTGGGGTGTGGGGAGTCGGGAATTTTTCATTGTTCATTTTTCATTATTCATTTGCCCCATGACCGCAGCAACTGTCACGACTCAAACTTGGCTTTGGAAAGGGTTTCCCATCTGCTACACCGCCGCCGGAGAAACCGGGCCGGCCGTGGTGTTGATTCACGGCTTCGGCGCGAGTTGGGGACACTGGCGCAAAAATATCCCCGTTTTGGCCGAAAAGTGCCGGGTGTTCGCGATCGACCTGTTGGGGTTCGGGGGGTCGGCTAAACCCCTGCCCTCGGCTACCGTATCCTACACCTTTGAAACCTGGGGGGATCTGGTGGCCGATTTTTGTCGCCAGGTGGTCGGCGAACCGGCCCATTTGGTGGGCAATTCCATCGGCTGTATCGTGGCGATGCAGGCGGCGGTGTCCCATCCGGATGTCGCCCGCGACGTGGCGCTGTTAAACTGTTCGTTGCGGTTGCTGCACGATCGCAAGCGGGCGGAGATTCCCTGGTATCGCAGCTTCGGCGCGGGAGTCGCCCAGCAAGTTTTGGGCCTGCGGTGGGTGAGCGAGTTATTTTTTCGGCAAATTGCCACCCCCCGGACGGTGCGTCGGGTCCTGTTGCAAGCTTACCGGCGATCGGATGCCGTCACGGATGAATTGGTGGAAATGCTGCTGACGCCGGCCCGGGATCGGGGGGCGGTGGATGTGTTCGCGGCGTTTACCCGCTATTCCCAGGGTCCTTTACCGGAGGATCTGCTGCCGATTTTGCCCTGTCCGGCGATCGTTTTGTGGGGGACGGAGGACCCCTGGGAACCGATCGCCCTGGGGCGGGAGTTCGCCAATTTTGAGGCGGTGAAACGGTTCGTGCCGCTGGAGGGGGTGGGGCATTGTCCCCAGGATGAGGCGCCGGAGTTGGTGAATCCGATTTTGTCGGAGTGGATTTTGTCGGAGAAAAAATAACGAATTTTTGTGGCGCTTTTAGTCGATCGCGGCCGGCGATCGCCCTCGGGATCGGGGGACGGGTTGACGACGCGATCGCGGTGTGGTTCGATGTGAGAGGTGACGTTTTGTTGTTCGTGTTTCTCGCAGCGACCCTCATTGGCAACAATAGTATTTTGTCTGCAATTAATTGATGATTCAAGTTCCCCTCAATATTAATCTCCCGAACCAGCAAGCCTTGGTGAATCCGGTTTTTGCCCGCCACGAAACCTTTCACCCTCGGTTTGGCTGGCTCAAAAAGGGTTTTGATAAAGCCAAAGAAGATAGCGACGTATTTCTCGCGGAAGATGCGCCGGTGCGTCTCGGGGTGGGGAAAAATATGGTGCGATCGATCCGCTACTGGTGCAAGGCGTTTAAAATTTTGGAAAGCGATCGCCCGACGGAATTCGGCGACAATCTTTTAAAGGATGGCGGGTGGGACCCGTTTTTGGAAGATCCGGCTTCTCTGTGGCTGCTGCACTGGAATTTGCTCAAACCCACCTGCGACGCTGCCGCTTGGCATTATACCTTCAATCAGTTTCGCCCGGTGGAATTTTCCCAAAACGATCTGTTTTTGGGGGTGTCGGACTACGGAAAAACGCTGAAAAATAATATCGCCGATTCTTCGATCAATAAAGATGTGAGCTGCATCCTGCGGATGTACGTCAGACAAAAATCCCAGGCGAAGGTGAGCGAGGATTCTATCGACTGTCCGTTCGCGGAATTGGGATTGATCCACCGTTCTGGAAATACAAAATATTACACGTTTCGGGTCAACAACAAGCGGAATCTGCCCGCCGAAATTGTGGTCGCGGCCTGTCTGGAATACGCGAATTTCGTGGGGCGGGAACAGCGGACGATCGCCCTGTCCCGGCTGCTTTACGATGTCGGCAGTCCGGGGATGGTGTTCAAGTTGCCCGAAAGTGCGGTCTGCGAGGCGATCGAACGGGTGGCGCGGGGATGGGATGCGATCGCCCTGTCGGAAGCGGCTGGGTTGATTCAATTTTCCTTTACCGAAAATCCCCAAGACTTGGCAGATTCTATAATAGAACGATACTATAATTTGAGGCGGGACGGAAGCAATTATGACTAAATTTTTATCGGATTATTTTGGCCTGAATCGGCGCTATTCTCGTTCGATCAATATCGAGCGGGATTTGGACCGAGAAGAAGCATTGGCTGGATATATTATCACCGAGCGATCGCTGGATGCGCTGCGGCGGATTTTGACCGGATTTGCCAACCCGGAAGCGAATCGCGCCTGGACATTGACCGGAGTCTACGGAACCGGGAAATCGTCTTTCGCCCAGTTCCTCATTGCCGCCTGTGGGGACGGGGAAAATAATGCGCGTCAGCGGGCTTTTTCACTGTTAGAATCGACCTTGGGGGCGGAGAGTGACGAGTACGAATCGCTGACCAAAATTATTCCGGAATCCGGTTTTTTTCGGGCGGTTGTCACGGCCCAGCGGGAACCGTTGAGCCATACAATCGTCAGGGCGCTGTATCATGGTTCCGAAAATTTTTGGAAGGATATAAAACCGGGTAAAAGGTCGCAAATAGCCCGAGAATTGATGGATTTATATGTCGAGATCGAAGACGGAAAATCTATCAAAACTAAAAATATTCTCAAGTTAGTTAGAGGAATTTCTAAAGCGGCCAAAGCTCCGGTTTTGATCCTGATCGATGAATTGGGAAAAAACAGCAATTGGCGGAACTGCCGAGGGAGAGCGATGCGCCGATTTATCTGATCGGATTGTTGCACCAGGCTTTCGCGGACTACGGGGAGCGCTTGGCTTCGGTTCAGCGCAACGAATGGGCGAAAATTCAGGGAAGATTCGAGGATATTCCGTTCAAAGATTCGGCCCCGCAAATGATGCGGTTGATCGGCAAAGCGATCGATTCTTCGGAGGCTGAAAAATTTGCCTGCGTGATCGATAACCGGGCGAGAGAATGGTTCGATTTGCTGCCTTCAGAACTCACCTCGGAGATTAGCGCCGACGTGGTGTCTGCGACCTATCCCCTGCATCCGGTGACGGCGTTGGTGTTGCCGGAATTGTGCACCCAATACGCCCAGAACGATCGCTCGTTATTTACATTCCTCACCAGTGCCGAACCCTATTCGTTCAAACGCTACTTGGAAGAGACGGCGGCGGACGGGGCGAAACTGCCGACGCTGAAGCTCGATCGCGTTTACGATTACTTTATCGAAGCGGTGGGGATGGGGATCACTTCCCGCCCGAAATTGCAGCGGTGGATCGAAGTGCAGGGGTTGATCAACGACGTTTCTAAAACCCTGGATAATGACAGTTTGCGGGTGCTCAAAACCATCGGAACGTTAAATATCGTCACCACCACGGGGGGACTGAAGGCGACGCGATCGCTCGTTGCATTGGCGATGGGCGACGATGTTGACGAGTCCCGGGAGTGGGAAAACGCGATCGATAACTTGTTGCAAAAAGGGATCGTCACCTACCGGCGGCAGGTGGACGAATTGCGGATTTGGGAGGGGTCGGATTTCAACGTCGATCGCGCGATCGCGGACTATCTGGCAAGCGATCGCTCCCCCCTGGTGGATCTGCTGTCGGACATCCGCCCGATGGAACCGCTGGTCGCCCAACGGCACAGTTATCTTACGGGTACATTGCGCTATTTTGAACGGCGCTATTTGGATAATTTAGAACAGCTTTCGACCCTCGCTTGTACCCTCGAAAATGCCGACGGCGCGATCGCCTATTGGGTGGGGGAAGAATTGCCCGATCGCGTTCCGGAAATGACGGCGGACGGCAAACCTTTGATCGTGGTTTGTGCCGCGAAATTGGAGACGCTGCGGATGCAGGCGCGGGAATTTGCGGCCCTGCGGCACGTCCAACACAACGCGCCGGAGTTGCAAAGCGACGGGGTGGCGCGGCGGGAAGTGCGCTATCGTTTGGTGCAGGCGGAAGAATTGTTCGACGACACCCTCAGTCAGGCTTTCGACGTGGGGGAAAATCACAATGTTTGCTGGATTTTGGGAGGGCGAGAAACCCTCAATCACGTCACCGATTTAAACGCGCAACTGTCGCGGGTGTGCGACGGGGTTTATTCCAAAACGCCGGTTCTGTGGAACGAATTGATCAACCGCCGCGACCTCACCTCCCAAGGCGCGAAGGCGAGATTGGAGTTGATTTCGGCAATGTTAGATCGGGCCGATCGCGAACGGTTGGGGTTGGAAGGATACGGCCCGGAAGTGAGTATTTATTATTCGGTTTTGAATGAGACGAAAATTCATCGGTGCGAGGATGGCGAGTGGGGATTTTATCCCCCGCCGGAAGATTCGGGAATTTCCACGGTTTGGGAGGCGATCGAAACCTTTTGTCTGGAGGCGAAGGAACGGCAGCAAACCTTAGATTTGCTGTATCAACGCCTGCAAGCGCCCCCCTACGGCATGAAACAGGGTGCGATCGCGATATTTTGGCGGCGGTGCTGCTTTACCATGTGGACGATGTGGGGGTTTACAAAGACGGCACGTTTATCCCGGTGTTGGGATTGGAACATTTCGAGATATTGGTGAGGTATCCCGATCGCTTTTCGGTGAAATATTTTGAAGTGGTGGGATTGCGATCGCAGGTTTTCAAAGAATTGGAGGCGATGTGGGGAAACCGCAAACCCCTCAACAAAGCGGGGGTTCGCAATGTCACGTTATTGACGGTGGTCAAACCGCTATTTCAATTCGTCAAAAAACTGCCCGCCTACACCGCCCAAACCCGGCGTCTGAGTGACGAAGCGGTGGGGGTTTTGCAGGCGTTGAAGCGCGATCAAGAACCGGATGAATTGGTGTTTACGTCCCTGCCGCAGGCTTGCGGATTGCCCGCCATCACGACCGGAAAGGCGGAGGATACCACCACGGCCAAGACCCTGCGCGGCAAGTTGGTGGAGGCGTTGCGGGAGATTCAGACGGCCTACGATTGCCTGTTGAATGACTGTCAGGCCCAGTTGTACGAGGCCTTCGGGATCAGGAGTCCGGAAACTCGCCTGCGGGAAGATTTGCGGGTTCGGGCGAGTTATATTAGCGGTCAGTGTTTGGAACGCATCCTCAAGAGTTTTGCCCGGGCCGCGGCGGACGAAAGTAAGAGCGATCGGCAGTGGTTGGAAGCGTTGGTGATGATCGTCGCGGACAAACCCGCCGAGTCTTGGACGGATGCGGACGCCACCGGATTCGAGATGAAACTCAGCGACATCGCGCGGCGGTTTAAGAACTTGGAAGCCCTGCAAAAAGAGGTCGCCGCCAAGGGCGAGGGATTCGAGGCGCGGCGGATTACCGTCACCCGTCCCGACGGCGAAGAAACCCACCGCATGGTTTGGGTGGAACACGAGTCGGAGGATAAAATCGAGGCGTTGGTTGAAGATATCTTACAAAATTCCCTGGTGCGGGACAATCCTCAACTTCAGCAGGCTTTGGTTGCCAAACTGACAGAGAGAGTTTTGGGGGCGGTATCCCAGGAGAATATTGCCCAAATGCAGGAAAAGCGTCAAACTCGGAAGCCTGAAGAAGATAAAATCAGTGTGAATCGATCGCAAAATTAAGGTGATTGACCATGAATCCGACGGACATCTCGAAGACGGTTAAACATCATCCTTTGGTGCTGCATCTCCATCCCGCGATCGAGCTTACCCCGGAGCAGTTTTTTGAACTTTGTCAACTCAATCGAGACTTGCGCCTCGAACGCACGGAAACGGGAGAATTGGTGATTATGCCCCCCACCGGCAGCGAAACGGGCGGACGCAATTTTAGACTGCTCGGGCAGCTTTATAACTGGACTGAAGGAGACGGGACGGGAATTGGGTTTGATTCCAGTACGGGTTTTACCTTACCGAACGGAGCGGAAATTTCCCCGGATGCGGCTTGGATAAAGTTGGAACGGTGGGACGCCCTCACGCCGGAACAGCAGGAAAAATTTGCACCGATCGCCCCCGATTTTGTGGTGGAATTGCGATCGGCATCTGACACATTAAAACCACTCCGAGAAAAAATGCAACAGTACATCGATAATGGAGTGCAACTGGGGTGGCTGATCGACCGAAAACAACGTCGAGTTTACATTTATCGTCCCGGCAATCCGGTAGACTGCCTCAATCATCCGGCTGCGGTGAGTGGCGATCCGATCTTGCCCGGATTCGTTCTGGATTTGAGTAAAATTTGGTAAAAAAGCGCTCTCAAATTTTGCTAGACTAGGGTGAGCAGCGCGAAATGTGGGAAAATTATAAGATATGAGTAACAAACCCGTCCGACATATCCTCGGGTTATCCGGTGGCAAGGACAGCACTGCACTTGCCATCCTCCTTCATAAAGAAGTGCCGCAGATGGAATATTTCTTCTGCGACACTCACAAGGAGTTGCCGGAGACTTACGAATATCTCGATCGCATCAAAGCCCGCTTGGGGATTACGATCCACTATCTCAGCGCCAAGCGAGGGTTCGATCACTGGCTCGACGTTCATGACGGGTTGCTCCCCTCCCCCCAAAAGCGCTGGTGTACCGTGATGATGAAAATCAAGCCCTTGGAGGAATTCATCGGAGACGACGAAACGATCAGCTATATCGGCATCCGAGCCGACGAAAACCGAAACGGCTATATCTCCACCAAGCCGAACATCCGCCCCGTCTATCCGTTTAAGGAGCGGGGTTTGGTCAAATCCGACATCATGGGATTGCTGGAGGAGAGTGGCATCGGACTCCCCGACTATTATCGGTGGCGCAGTCGCTCCGGTTGCTTTTTCTGCTTTTTTCAGCGAAAATACGAATGGGTGAAGCTGGCGGAGGAACATCCCGACCTGTTTGCCCAGGCGGTTGAATACGAGCAAAATCACCGGGACGGCAGGAATTACACCTGGACGGACGGGGAAACGCTGCTCGAACTCCTCGAACGGAAGGAGGAAATTATCGAAAATCATCAAAAATCAATGGAAAAGGAAGCCAAAAAATCGCCTCCGAATCGACCTCTAGCGGACGTGCTATCTTCCGTCTTAGATGAAGAAGATGAGGACGAACCCTGTTTGGCGTGTCATTTGTAAGTTTTCGAGTCTTCAGTATAAATTAAAATGTCATATTTATATGATTTTGCGACTCAAAAAGCAGCGATTATTTGGTAAAAAATCGCTTTTTCAAGCATTTCATAAAAATCATAACATTCCCAGCCGAAGGGACTGGGAATAAAAATCAATCATTGATCGGCTTTGCGTGTCAAGTCAGGCGGGGGATCGAAAACCACCACGAACCGACCCCAGGGGATCAACCGTCGCAGAAGTCCCAGATGTCCGTCAGCATCCGATCGCTTCCAGAATCGCCCGACGGTGATCCGACGCATATCGGGCAGCAAACGCACCACTGACCAGGTATACAGGCTATCTCGGTATGACATAGGCTGATGAAATCTCAACGGGATGTTATCATATATGTTAACAAATTTCGAGTAAATGTGTATACATAAATGTTTACATTTACGGTTCCCGGCTTCTCTGGCAACATAGAGAACATGGGCAAAGCAGGCGACGCACTCAGACAGACGTTAGAAGACTGCGGGATCAGTCAAAACCAACTGGCGATCGCATTAGACGCCAAACGCACCGTGGTTAACCGATGGTTTCACGGCCAGGTCGATCCCACAGCCGAAACCGTTGTGGATATCGCCCAAGCCCTCGAAGGCATCAACCCAGATGCCTCTCGGCAATTTGTCAGGCTGTATTTGGGGGACTGGATGGCTTTGGAAAAAATCGCACCCGTGGAACAACCCGCCGAACTGCCCCCGTCTGAAGATGTGGATGTGGCGGCACTCTCCGGACTGTTCGCAGATACGACAAATTCTTATAAATATCTGTTCTTCCTGTCTCTGCTGGATATTTTGAGACGCAGAGAGTTTGAGGTTTTATCGTCAATCAGCTTTGAAGAGATCATCGTCGAAATGTTGGCGAATGCCTGGTATCCCCACACTTACTTTAAATTGTCTTTCGGGACGCAGGATCAAATCGCAAAAAAACTGGATTCCTTAAAATTAGAAATTTCCGAACCGATCCTCAAATTTACCGACACCGATAAAAGACTGCTCAGAAAAGCGATTTCTGCCCAAAATTTAAAAGATATTATATCTCATTTTTCTCGATATGTTCCATTTCGGTTAATTGCACCTTTCCTAGAACAAGAAATCAAAGCGGCGGGAGTAAGCCGGGGTCGGGGTAACGAATTGGAATTGGCGATGCCGGGATTGGCGGGGCAGTATTTTAATTCCAAAAAACCGCTGTATTGTTTTGATTCTAGAGAAAAGCAACATTGTCAGGCGATTATCATCCATCCCAGTTGGGCGGAATATTTAGAAAAAAATTATGTGATCGTTCGGGCTTGGGCGGCTTGGGAGTGGTTGGGATATATGCAAAAACGCAACCCCAACACCCCCGCTTTGGTGAATAAATTATTTATGCCCTCCAAGCGGCAACCCCTATCAAAACAAACACAATATTGGAAATTAACCTTAAATCAGCATCCCGAAACTCGCTGCATTTATTCCGGGGAGATCTTAGATTATTCTCGATTCAGCTTGGATCATTATTTGCCCTGGTCATTTGTCGCCCACGATCAATTATGGAATTTAGTTCCGGTAGTCCCAGAAGTCAATTCTGCCAAGTCTAACAATTTGCCATCGTCCCGATATTTCTATCAATTCGTTTATCTTCAGCATTTGGGTTTGGTGACTTCCCACGATTTACTGGCTCAGAAAAAGTGGGAGAAACAAATCGAACCATTTATCAGCGATCTCAATTTATCAACAGAAGACTTACTCGATCGCGATCGCTTGATGAATGCCTATGAATCGGCGATCGGCCCTCTGTTAGGATTGGCAAAAAATCAGGGTTTTTCTCAGGATTGGGTGTATCTGTCTTAATTTCCGATGACCGAATATCCCCCCATCTATCTCGACTGCCACGCCACCACCGCAAGCGATCGATGTTGCATTACATAGGCAACGCCAGCAGCACCGACCCAATTTGAGGCGATCGCGATCGCGGATATGCTATTTTTATAGATATCCTGAGTTGAGGGAAGTTAATCATGAATTTTCAAGAGATTATTGATTCAATTTGTTGATGGACTTACAGGATTTGTTGGGATGTCGGGTGGATATCGTGACGGAAGCGGGGTTGAGTCCTTTGATTCGGCAGCAGGTATTGAGGGAGGCTCAGTTATTATAATGGAGAGAATCCATAACCAAGGAGAAACCCATGACATTTTCAATTCCCCTCGAACCCGTCCCTTTAGAATTCCATCCCGATGGAGTGGTGCGCGTTGGCGGAACGCGAGTCACTTTAGATACCGTTGTTGCCGCTTTTAATCAAGGGGCAACGGCCGAGGAAATTGCATCTCAATATCCGTCTTTACAACTCGCCGACATCTATGCGACGATCGCGTTTTACTTGCGACGACAGGAGGACGTGGAAAACTATTTGCAGCAACGAAAACATCGCGCCGAGGAAATTCGCCGGCAAAACCAGCGTCGATTCGATCCCGAAGGGGTGCGCGATCGCTTGTTGGCTCGTCGGGGTCGCGATCGCTGATGCTAAAATTTATGGCTGATGAAAACTTTAATCCAAGTTAGCCTTTAAGCTACAATAGCAAGAAACAGAACGGAAAGACCATGAAAATTATCGATTATTTTGATGCGATCGCACCCAACGATATTCGGATCAAAAACACGCGAATCGGTATCGAAACGATTCTGTATGAGTACATCTATCGCCGTCGCACCGCCGAGGAAATTGCGATCGCCTACCCATGCCTCACTTTGGAGCAAGTGTACGCCACAATTTTATATTATCTCCACAATCGGGAAGAAGTCAGCCGATACATAGGCAACTGGTTGGAATATTGCCTACAGTCCGAACGTCAACAAGATGAAAATCCGCCGTCATCCGTGAGTCGGTTATTGAAATTAAAAGCAGAACACGAGGTAATGAAGTAAGTCGTTCATGAACGTAAAATATTTACTCGATGTTAAAGTCTCCCACATCCTCGAATGAGCCATGAAACTCAGAGAACTGGTCGATGAAATCCTGATTGAGCGTCGTAAACTCACCGATTATGCTCTTAACCCAGACAACCCAAAAGGCAAAAATAAAGCCTTGATGTTTGCCAAATATTTAGGCTATACAATAGACAACTATCAATTATTACTTGACCAAATTCATCAGAAAGTTCTCGATGCCGAAGCGATCCCCCAAAATCAAGACCAGTACGGTACAAGATACCAAATCGATCTCGAAATTCAAGGAATCGAAACCGCCCAAATCGAAACGGTGCGGACAGGTTGGTTAATTCCCGAAAATTCCAAACAAGCTCGACTGATTACTCTTTTTATTAAAAAGCGATCATGATGAAACCCGAACTCTTTGATATTGTAGAACTCCTCTCGAACTTGCCAGAATATCAGTTATCCATCGGCGATCGAGGTGCGATCGTTGAATGTTTGGATGCCACCCATTTTGAGGTTGAATTTTCCGACGAACAGGGAGAAATGAAAGCTCTCTGTCCGCTTGATATACAGCAATTTATTGTCGTTTGGCAAGCCAAAACAAAACAATGGTTGACCACCACCGATAAAGTTTCATTGTTACTCGAACGACTTCCCGAAGAAAAACAAACAGAACTTTTAAATTTTGCCCGTTCTCTCTATCAACAAGCTCGATAAATTCCTATCCGATGACTGAATCTCCCCCCATCTATCTCGACTGCCACGCCACCACCCCGAGCGATCGCCGGGTGGCGGAATTGATGCTGCATTACATGACAGTAGTGGAGAATGCCTTGGGGCAATATGTGTTATATTATGATATCATGCAAGATATCGAGCCAGAACGGTCGCTGTATCTGGCGATAAAAAAGGATGTTTTTGAAGACATTTTTGAAGAGCCAATTGGCGAGGTTTTGTTGAGAAATAAGCGGTTAAGTTTGATTGTCTTTGACGAAAAAAAGGAGGCGATCTGTCAATGGATATCTTAGATCATTATTATCAAATCATCGCTCCGATTTTGAAGGAATATGCACGATTGCCCTATGCTCACGGCCATTTAGAACGAAAGCTGGCGATCGGGGAAGATCGCAAAAATTATGTTTTGTTGACCGTGGGAGAGGTGAATGGAAAGCGCGTACATGGCTGTATCGTTCACTTGGAAATTGTGGGGGATAAGGTTTGGATTCATGAGGACGGTTTGGAGGATGGAATAGCGGATGATTTGGTGAGGGCTGGAATTCCAAAACATCAGATTGTTTTGGGGTTTCATCCGCCGGAAGTGCGACGTTATACGGAGTTTGCCGTGGGATAAAGAGAATGACCGAATCTTCCCCCATCTATCTCGACTGCCACGCCACCACCCCAAGCGATCGCCGGGTAGCGGAACTGATGCTGCATTACATGACGGTAGAATTTGGGAATGCCAACAGTGTCGATCATATTTGGGGCGATCGCGCCAAAAAAGCCGTATCCAAAGCCGCGATTCAAGTGGCGGAATTAATCGGCGCCTCCCGGAAAGAAATCACCTTCACATCCGGCGCGACTGAAAGCATAAATTTGGCAATTCAAGGGAGTATTTTGGCTGAATCTCTCAATCCCAAAAAACCGCGAATCGCCCTTTCTCCGGTGGAACATAAAGCCGTTTTAGATACCTGTCAGGCTTTAGAAAAAAAAGGAATGGCAGAGTTGATATTTTTGCGGGTTGATTCCCGGGGGAGACTGAACTTAGAAGAAATAGAAAAAGTTTGTGCCGATCGCATTTCCCTCCTGTGCGTGATGGCGGCAAATAACGAAATTGGGACGATATATCCGATCGCGGATATCGGCAAAATCGCCCGAACCCACGACATTCCCTTTTTCTGCGACGGGTCCCAAGCCGTCGGAAAAATCCCCGTCGATTTCGAGGAATCCGGCATCACCTATCTGGCGATTTCCGGTCATAAACTCTACGGCCCGAAAGGAGTCGGCGCGTTGGTGATGCGAAAAGGTTATCACTTGCAACCGATTCGATTCGGTGGCGGACACCAGGGGGGAATCCGTCCCGGAACCCTGAACGTGCCGGGAATTGTCGGGTTGGGGGAAGCCTGCCGCCTGCGGGGTGCGGAGATGGCGGAAGATGAGATAAGGATTGCTAAATTGCGGGATAAATTGCAGAATTTTCTACTTGAAAAAATCCCCGATTTAGTGATTAATGGAGATATTAATAATCGACTGGCGGGAAACCTGCACGTTTCCATTCCCGACGTTCCCAACAGTGCGATTATCGCCCGAGTGCGCGATCGCCTCGCCATTTCCACGGGGGCGGCTTGTTCTTCCGGAGTCGAAGCGCCATCCCACGTTTTGCGGGCGATCGGTTTGCCCCAAAATGCGATCGAAGGTGCGCTGCGAATTGGTGTCGGCAAGTTTACCACCGAATCCGAAATCGATCGCGCCGCCGAGATTCTGGTCAGTGCCATCTATGCCACCCGGGAAGTGATGAAACGGTCAAGCGATCGCGTCACTTTTCCCCCGGCAACAGGACGTTCCAATTGATGACTTTCGCCTCATTTTTTGGCAGTTTGAAGCGATGGCAATCCTTAATTTTTATCAATAACGGAAGCCAAAAAAAATATCCCCGATCGCACCGATATAGAGTAAAATAAATGTGGGATGTCATGCCATTGGCATCCCGGCATAGAAGAGGAACGAAAATGATGGAACAATACAACTATCAGGGGGCAACTGGATTGCGGCAGCGGATCGCCGAGCTGACAGCCAACCCGAATACGAGGGCGATCGTCGTCGGAGTGGCTGCGGTTGCCCTGACGCCGGTGGTTTTACCCCTGGTGAAACCCGTCCTCAAATCGACGCTAAAATCCGGCGTGACACTGTTGGAAAAGACCAAAGTTGCACTGGCCGAGACGGGTGAAGTGATGGCGGATATCGTCGCGGAGGCGAAAGCCGAAGCCCAGGCCGAAAGCCTGCAGCAAAAAGTCGCCCAAACTCCAGCCCTTTCCGCTGCAAAATCCTCGACATCGGAGGATTAAGTCAAACTGACGTTGCCGGCTGAACTTTTTTGGGAACAGAGGGACGGATTCAGACGGCAACGCTTTGATGGCGCTTCGCGCGGGAGTCGGGAGTCGGTATTAGGGAGTCGGAAAAACTCAAACTCCCTTGAAATTGAGGCTTCCTCAATTTGTCAACGCGCGATCGCTTTGTCAGAAAAATAATCGGATCAATTCAACATCGACAGGGGACGAACCTCCGCATCGACGACGCGGGAAGAGGCGGCGGCGGACATCTCCCGCCGCTTCGCCTCGGCGACCCACTGGGACAGGGGAACTTCGGTTCGGCGGGACGGGGGCAATACTTTTTTGACCGGGGTGGCGGGTTGAGATGTTTGGCTGAGACTCGGCAGCAGTTTCGGTCCCAAAACCAGGACGCCCAACCCCACCCAGACGAGGGGGTGATTGCCGTGTCCGCCTTCGAGCATTTCTCGGAAGTGGAAGGTCAGTACCGATTTTTCCAAGTGAACGAGAGACATAGGACGTTGGAGATAACAGTTCTACTGATTCCCAGCGTAGCAGGAATTGCCCGTCAAATGAGAAGCATTGGCAACAATTTGACGGACAAATCCGAAAATCCGGTCAGCCGGAATTCCGCCAATCCAACTGGTGTTCGACCAGGGGCCGCAGGCTGTTCGCCCCCGCCGCGATCGCCGATCCGTTGTGGACGGCCGTTGCCACCAGGGGGTTGAGGCCGATGGTAGAAGCCAACCCCAGGGCGGCGAGGTTGGGGACGACGACGAGGGCGATGTTTTGGTCGATCAGGTTGCGGGTTTGGCGGGAAATGGAAATTGCTTCCAACAAGTCCAATAAGTTGTTGTTCATCAACACCACGTCCGCCGTCTCCCGGGCGATATCCGAACCCCGCTCGAAGGAGATGGAAACATCCGCGTAGGCGAGGGCGACGGAATCGTTGAGGCCGTCCCCGGCAAAGGCGACGGTGCGTCCGGCCCGGTGCAGGTTGCGGACGATGCGGGCCTTTTCGTCGGGGAAGGCTTCGGCGTAGACGCGGGAGGTGGGGATGCTGAGTTTCTGGGCGACCTGGGCGGCTCGCTGGGGGTTGTCCCCGGTGAGCAGGTGCACCTCGATGCCGTAGGATTCTTGCAGGGCGCGGATCAGGCGATCGCTCTCGGGCCGCAGGGGGTCGGTATATCGGATCACGCCCTGGAATTTGCGATCGCAGGCGACATAAATCAACGATTGGGATTCCCCGTCCAACTCGGGCAAACCGCCGCCCCACTCCACGCCGGAGAGTTCCAAAAAGCGTTCGCTGCCGACCCAAATTTCTCGTTCGTCGATGACGGCCCGCACCCCCAGACCCACTTCGTAGAACCATTCCCCCCGGGTGGGAATCGTCAGGCCTTGATTTCGGGCGTATTCGACGATCGCCTCGGCCACCGGATGGGTGAGTCGCTGTTCTGCCGCCGCGGCTAACCGGGCGATCTCGTCGGCGGGCAATCCCCCCTCCACCACTGTCACGCCGGTAATGGCGATGGTTCCTTCGGTGAGGGTGCCGGTTTTGTCGAAAACCACCGTATCCACTTCCGCCAACTGTTCCAGGGTCCGTCCGCTGCGGACCAAAATCCCGTGGCGGGTGGTGTGGTTGAGGGCGCCGAGAAATGCCGTCGGGATGGAAACCCGGATGCCGGTGACGAAATCGAGGGTGAGGATCGCCGCCGCCCGGGCCGGGTCGCGGGTCGCCCCCAAAACGATCGCCGCCAGCAATAGAGACGGCCAGATGAGGCGATCGGCCACTTTTTCGGCGTAGTTCGCCATGCGGGTGTCGTGGACGGGGGCTTTTTGCAATAATTCGATGCTCAACGCCGCCCGGGTCTGCATCCCGACGCGATCGGCCCGCAGGTAAAGCTGTCCGGACCGCAGCAGGGTTGAAGCCAGCACCGATTCCCCCGGACGGCGGACGACGGGCATCGCCTCCCCGGTCAAACTCTGCTGATCGATGACCGCTTCCCCCTGCAATACCGTGCCGTCCACGGGGATCTGTTCGCCGGGATAGACGACGACCGTATCTCCGACTTGGACGCGATCGCTCGGAATTTGTTCCGGTTCGCGATCGGGGTCGTATTTCACCCAGGCGAACCGGCCGATCGCGTCCATCAAAGTCGCCGTCTGCACCTCCGTCGCCCGGGCCGTCCGCTCCCGGATGGCGTCCCCCAACTCGTGCAGCAGGATCACCATCGCCGGGGTGACTAACTTGCCCTGCCCCGCGCTCAAACTCAGGGCCAGAAAATCCAGGCAGTCGATATTCAACCGCCGCCGCACCACCACGCTCTCGAAGGCCCGCCGCGCCACGGGGAACGCCGCCGCCAGAAAGGCAACTCGCGCCACGAGTCGCAGCCCCCCCAGTCGAGGAAACCGACTCAGCAACGCCAGGGAAACGGCAGCAACCGGCAGGCGCAAATTCGATCCCGCATCTTCTTCAGTCGTCTCCTCGGCAGTCGAAAGGTCGGTTTCGGTTTCGTCCCGCCCCGCCAACTGTCGCAAATAGTCCGACACCCGCCGACAAATTTGCGCTTCGACCGAGGATTCCGGAAAGTAGCGGACGACGAGCGATCGCGACATTCGATTGATGCGGATGTCGGTGACGCCGGGGGTGGATTCGAGGACTTCCCGCACCGCCGCCGTGGAGTCTGGATCTTCCCCGAGTAAGGGAATGCGAAATCGGGTCCGCCCCGGAATGCGGTGGACGACCTGGCATTCGCCGGACGATAAAAGGACGGGTGGAAATTCGGAGTTCTCCTCCGGCATTGATTTCAAAGCTGTCATGATGTCGTTTCCGATGCGATCGCTTCGGCTTGTTCCAAAATGTTGAGCAAGTAGATGCCCAACTCCAGTTCGGACACCCCGGCCCCGTCGTATTGAATCACCAAAGATGATGCCGCCCGGTTGATGCGGACGTATTTCACCCGGCTGTCCTCCGAGAGCAATTTTTCCAACCGCTTGGCGTAGAGGGCATCCACCGTCAGGCGGGGAATCCGCAGCCGAATCCGCCCCGGGACGGAATGGACGATGGTGTAATCTTCCTGTTGGCCGGGGGTCGCGCCGTTTTTGTCGGATGCCGGGGCGTCGGCGGTTTGAACCGTCGCGGGGGTGGCGTGGGCCTGCCGTTTCAACTGCCCGACTACCTGGCGGATAATCGCCGCCATCAGCAAATTGACCAGCAAAGCCTGGGCGCCGCGGAGTCGCAGGCGGCTGGTGACGAGTAATCCGGCGACCACCGGCAAAATCGTCACGATTTCATCGTATTCGTCCAAAAATTTGCCCAACTGGGGCGCCAGTTCCGAACCGGCCGAAGGTTGCACCTCTGGTGTTACTGTTGCGTCTGTCATGGTCAATGTACCTTTTTGCTGAATGAAGGAATCCGCAGATTTCGCAGATTTTCGCAGATGATTTTGGTTTGGGAGGTTGAGGTGGAGAAATTAATTATTAATTATCGATGATCAATTGTTTCCCCAGCCGCCTCTGCGGCGGTGTCTGCGACCCCGGCCGCCGCCGCCACCGCAGCCACCTCTCATTCCCTGACGGTGTGGGGATGCCGTGCCGCCCCGTTCGGCACAGCGTCGGAAGGCGGTGAGATGGTTGAATTGGGAGGCTCGCCGCAAGTTTAAGAATACCGTCTGCACGTCGAAATAGTTGCGGGTTTCAGATAGCAACCGCCGGTACATTTCGGCATTCTCTATTTCTCCCCGAACGCCGGCTTCGCAGGCTTCCTGCACGGAGGCGGGAGCTGTCACCCGGGTTTCCCAGTCGTCTTCGGGAATGGGGATTTCGTATCTTTTGAACAGCGGAATTAGCGCCATTATGTGGCGCTTTTCCGATTCGATGATATTGACAAATGGGCGGATTGGACCGAATTTTTTGATGATCTTGCCATAGGTGGCACAGGCTTTATATTCGTCGTTGATGGCTTCCACTAAGGCCCGTTCCAGGGCGGCGCGGTCTGGGCGATCGGACATCTCGAAAATCCTATTTCTACCTCCTCTAATAATTTATCACGATCGGTGTCGGACGGTCATACGGCGGGGGTCATGGATGTGGTTTCTTTGGCTGGGTTGGTGGCTAGGGTGGCGATTTCGCGATCGATGAAAAAGATGCCCTGGCCTTCGGTGCCGATTAGTTCGATTTTGTCGAGAATTCCTTTGAATAAGAATTCCTCTTGGTGTTGTTCGGCGACGTACCATTGCAGGAATTGCAGGGTGGAATAGTCGGGTTCGACGGTGGCGAGGTGGACGAGATCTTTGATTTTGCTGGTGATAAACCGCTCGTGTTCGTAAATTTGCTCGAACAGTTCGTTGAGGGAGTTGAACTGGGTGGGCGGGGCTTCCATGCCGCCCACGACGGCGAGGGCTCCGGTTTCCTGGACGTAGTTGAGGAGGCGGTGCATATGGGTCATTTCTTCGGCGGCGTGTTGGCTGAGAAATGACGCGCAACCGTCGAGGGCTTTGTAGGCGCACCAGGCACTCATTTGCAGGTAGAGATGGGATGAATACATCTCCAGGTTGATCTGGTGATTGAGTTGGTCGGTCATTGCTTTGGAAAGCATTGATTTCGCTCCTTGGGGTTCTATGGAAGGGGGCGGTTTAATGGGCGGTCCATTCGTAAAATTCGATCGCCTCCGGGGCACAACTGTGACAGCCACCGCAGGCTTTTCCGTTAATTTTGCAAACTCGCCCTTTTTGGATGAGTTTACCGAGCATCCCCCGCAGGGCGTCGGCATCGACTTTTAGGGAGTGTTCGAGCTCGGCGAGGGAGGCGCGGCGGTGGGTTTTGAGGTGGTTTTGGAGTTGGGTGAGTATCATGGTTTGGGGGGTGGGGTGTGGGGTGTGGGGTGTGGTTTTAGAAACCGGGTTTTTATCCGAGTGGTTCGGAGGAATTTGAGATGCTGTTAAAAACCCGGTTTCTCAGAAATTGATACTTGGATAATTATCAATTATCAATTGATCTGACGGCGTTTGGCGGCCACTTTCAAGCCGGTCAGGACGGCGGCCATGACCAGGCAGAGTCCGGCGAGGGTGGTTGCCGCTTCGGGATTTTGACCGATCCGGGTGGCTTGGTAGTAGAATGTTGCTACCCAGTAGCCGAGTCCGGTGGTCCAGGCGCCGACGAAGATCGTCCAACCCAGGTTGGTTTCCCGGTAGACGGCGGCGGTGGCGGAGACGCAGGGGAAGTAGAGGAGCACGAACAGGAGGAAAGCGATCGCGGCTTGGGGGGAACCGAAGCGCTTGTACATCTGCCCGAAGGTGGTATAGCTGATTTCTTGGGCTTCTGCCGCGGCCTGTTGGTCGCCGGCGCTATCCATGATACCCAATCCGAGGGGATCTAAGACCTGGTTGCCCAAATCTGCCAAATTGGCGGGGATGGAGGCGATCGCTTCTCCCATGCCGCCCCAGAAGTTGTATGCTTCGGGGGGTTCGGCGGCGAGATTTTCATCCGCCCCGGCTTCTTGGTTGGCCAGTTCCGTATACAGGGCATCCATACTTCCCACCATCACTTCCTTGGCGAAGACTCCGGTGAAGATGCCGACGGTGGCGGGCCAGTTGTCCTGGGTGATGCCCATCGGGGCGAAGGCGGGGGTGATGGTGCGGCTGACGGCGCTGAGGAGGTTGTCCTGGCTGTCGTGCTTGCCGAAGGAGCCGTCGGTGCCCACGGAACTGAGCAGGCCCAAAATCACGACCATGATCACGATCATTTTACCGGCCCGGGTGATGAAGGCCCGCAACCGTTCCCAGGCCCGGATCGCTACGCCTTTGGGGGTGGGGATGTGGTAGGGGGGCAGTTCCATCACGAAGGGGGACGCCTCGCCCTGCAGCAGGGTGTGTTTGAGGACCAGTCCGGTGAAGACGGCGGCGAAAATCCCGATGATGTAGAGCATGAAGACGATATTTTGGCCGTTGCGGGGGAAGAAGGCGGCGCAGAATAGGGCGTAGACGGGAAGCCGTGCCCCGCAGGACATGAAGGGGTTCATCAGCACGGTCATCAGGCGATCGCGCCGATTTTCCAGGGTTCGGGTCGCCATGATGCCGGGGATGTTGCACCCGAAACCGACCATCATGGGCACGAAGGATTTGCCGGGGAGCCCCATGAACCGCATGAACCGGTCCATGACGAAGGCGGCCCGGGCCAGATAGCCGGAGTCCTCTAAAATGGCGAGGCAGATGAACATCAAGCCGATTTGGGGGATGAAGGTGGCGGTGGTTTGGATACCGCCGCCCACCCCGTCGGCCAGAAAACCGATCAGCCAACCGGAGGCGCCGATCTGTTCGAGTCCGTGGGCGATGCCGCCGACGAAAATGGTGCCGAAGGCGATATCGAAAAAGTCGATAAACGCGCCGCCGAAGTTGATGGAGATCAGGAACATCAGGTACATCACCGCCAGGAAGATGGGGATGCCCCAGGCGCGGCTTAACACGACGCCATCGATGCGATCGGACAGGTGCTGCCCCATGACGTTGCCGCGGGCTGTCACGTCTTGCAAGATCTGGTGAATCCAGCTATAGCGGGCGTCGGCGATCAATAAATCGATATCGTCGCCGAGGGTTTGGTGGATGCGGTGGCGGTGGGTGGCGATGCGCCCGAGTACGTCGCGATCGATGTTGGCGTGGCTGTCGTCGTATTGCAGCAGGCCGACACTGAGCCAGCGGGCGTCACTCGGGGAGGTGTCGCCCCTCCGGAGAGCTTCGGAAATGTCCGCTAGGGCGGCTTCGATGACGGGGGGATAGGCGACTTGAGCCTGGGGCAGTTGGGGGGATTGGATGGCGTCGGCGACCACGTCTTTGAGGCGATCGACGCCCCGCCCGCTGCTGGCGCTCATGGGGATGACGGGGCACCCCAGGCGGCGGGAGAGTTGCTCGGCTTCGATCGCAATTTCCCGCTTTTTCGCCAGGTCCATCATGTTGAGGGCGATCGCGATCGGCATCCCCATTTCCAGCAGTTGCGTCGTCAGGTACAGGTTGCGCTCCAGGTTCGACGCATCGACGATATTGACGATCAGTTGCGCTTCCCCGGAGAGCAAATAGTCCCGCGCCACCTGTTCGTCCAGGCCGGTGCTGGCGTCTTCCACGTCCAGGGAATAGACCCCCGGCAGGTCGATCACCGTCACCGTCTGGTTATCGTAACGGTAGCTGCCCTCTTTGCGCTCCACCGTCACCCCCGGCCAGTTGCCCACCCGCTGGCTGCTGCCGGTGAGGGCATTGAACAGGGTGGTTTTGCCACAGTTGGGGTTGCCGACGAGGGCGATGGCGTAGAGGGATTTTTCGGTTTCGGGTCGGCGGTTGAGTTGGATGGATTGACTCACGTCCGGTTCCTCCTTAAGATCTGCTTCTATTGATTCGGCAAGCAGAGCCGTTTCATTCTCGGTTAAAAATTGCCGGGGGCGGTGGGGATAATTGATAATTGATAATTAACAATTAATAATTAATTCCCCCCTTTCTTCCTCTGTTTCCTCTGCTTCCCCAACCATTTCTCAGGGGAGAATGAAACGGCCCTGCTATTCGGCGGGGGCGACTTTTAGGGCATCGGCCTCGTCTTTTCGCAAACTCAGATAGAATCCCCGGACTTGAATCTGGGTGGGGTCTCCGAGGGGGGCGTGGCGGGTGACGGTAAATTCGACTCCGGGCGTCAGTCCCATCGCCAGCAATTTCCGTTTGTAGGCCCGGGCGGTGGGGTCGTAGCCCACGACCCGCAACCGGGAACCGATGGCGGCGTCCCGCAGTGTCACCCGTGGGGTTTCGGTTTGGCTGTTCATTGGCGATCGCTTCCTTTTTGAGTGTTCGGATATCGGTTGTTCTTCGGACTCGGCGGCGTCCGGCGGCGTCTCCCAGACGGGGGCGACTCGGATACATCGCGCCATGTCCGCCCCGAGTCCCAGGCGATGATCGTTCAAAGCGACCATGACGCTGGCATTGCCGGTGCAGCTAATGACATTAATTTCGGTACCGGGCATCAATCCCATCCCCATCAGACGCGCATTCGCCCCGTCGCAGTCGAGGGAGACGATCCGCAGGCGATCGCCCGCCCGGGCGGTGGAGAGGGGGAAACTGTTGGTGTGCGACGGATTTCCGACGGCGACGAGATCGGCTCCAGATGGCTCTCCCGCCCGTTTCTCGGTGCCGTGGTTTCCGATGTAGGTGAATTTTTGCCAAACTGAGTTTCGATCTGAGGGGTTGAAGCTGAGATCGGCGGAAGAGCGATCGGTACCCATAGTTAATTAAGCCTATCGAACGGCAATATTGAGAATCACTTTTAACTAATATCACGAAAGTCAACTCGGTGGACGTTTGATCACCCGATCTTCACAAATTTTTAATTTAACATTTTGGCGATCGCGTCGGACCCATTTGATGCCAAAGTCCCCGTCTGGCGGGGGTTTGGGCGGATTCTCGTCCGGGTGGAAAGGGTGCGATCGGGTTCGGGGGCGGGCGATCGAAACTGAATGACAATTAATTTTTATTAATGACTTGCAATGTTTCGTTGCGATCGGATTCATTTATTTACAATTAATTTAAGAAAACTTAAGATTCGGTTCTCATCCCAAACCCCTCTCCCAATCTCGGAGCCGTTCATTATGCCCGTTGACACTTTGATATTTTTCATTTAAAATTGATGGCAATACAAACCTTTAAACGCCGAATAAAAATGTTAAAAATCGAAACTCATTTGAGCGATCGCACGGCGGAACAATTGGCCGCAATTCAAGAACAAACAGAACAACAGCTTTCCGACATTCTGGGCGCTGCGATTGACAAAAGCTACAACAAGAAAAAAATCGACATCCCTTTGAAAAGTTAGAGCGATCGGGCTTCATCGGCTGTTGCTCTGTCGAAAGCGATCTTTCCAGCAATTATAAATCCGTCCTAAAAACTGAAATGCAAGCCAAGCATGATCGTCGTTGATACGGGATTTTGGTTGGCCCTTGCTGACCGCCGTGACACCCACCACGAAGCGGCAAAACGAGCCTTAAAAAAAGTTGATGAACCATTGATTACAACTTGGTGCGTGGTCACGGAAACTTCTTACCTACTGCTATCTCGCAAAGGAGTCCCCGCCCAGGTTGCTTTTATCAACAGTCTGTGTGATGGTGCATTTGGTGACTTTACAAAAATATATTGGATGGCGAGAGGCGACCCCGAGATTTCGAGGGTTTTAGCGTGTTAAGTTATGTTTCGCCAACGGCGTCAGCGTGTCACAACCCAGCACTGGATTCGACCCTCATCCCCAATGACCCAGCTCAGGGCATCGCCCGACCCTTCTCCCAATCTTGGGCGAGGGGGGAAATATGTAAGCGGTTTGACTTGAAAAACCACGGAGGCACTCCAGGACACGGAGGATTATTTCGTCAAAATAACCTGATTTTGCCATGAAACCATTGAATAAAATCAGGTATCAGTAACCATAACCATCCCGAATCATGAGCCAGTGCCTCAACCCCGACTGTCTCCACCGCAACCCCGACGGTTCCCAGTTTTGCCAGAAATGTGGGGGCAAACTGCGACTCCTCGAACGCTACCAGGCTCAACGCATCCTCGGACAGGGTGGCTTCGGACGCACCTTCCTCGCCGTCGATGACTTCAAACCCTCCAAACCCCCCTGCGTCATCAAGCAGTTTCTCCCCCAAGCGCAGGGAACCGCTACACTACAAAAAGCCGCCGAACTGTTCGACCAGGAGGCGCGGCGCCTGGAAGAACTGGGCAAACATCCCCAAATCCCCGAACTTTTAGCCTATTTCACAGCCGATAACCGGCAATATTTAGTCCAAGAATTTATCGACGGGGAAACGCTGCAACAAGAATTAGATAACAATGGCGTGTTCACCGAGAAGAAAATTCGGTCATTGTTAGAAGATTTATTGATGGTTTTGGATTTTGTCCACAGTGAAAAAGTCATTCACCGGGACATCAAACCGGAAAATATCATCAGACGAAAAAGCGATAAAAAATTAGTCTTGGTGGATTTCGGTGCCGCCAAACAGATGTCGCGCACGTCCCTCAGTGTCACCGGAACGGTTATCGGTTCGGCGCAATACTGCGCCCCAGAACAGGCAGTGGGAAAACCCAAATATACCAGCGATTTATATAGTTTGGGTGTCACCTGCTTGCATTTGTTGACTCAGATGAATCCTTTTGATTTGTATGATGCGATGGAGGTGGAATGGGTCTGGCGAGATTATTTGAATGGAAATCCGGTCAGTGACTCATTCGGCAAAATTTTAGACCGTTTGGTTGAAACCAAACCCAAAAGTCGCTATCAGTCCGTCGCGGAAGTTTTGGCAGATTTACAACCTTCGTCGGGTACAGTTCC
>NZ_JAYFER010000420.1:0-203 GCF_055795065.1 Lyngbya sp. CCY1209 | reverse complement strand
GTGGGTTTTTCCGAAAAATTACTGCCGCGCCTAACCCACCCTACTGGACTGACACTGCTAAAACTGTGAATTAAAAAGGAAATGGTGGGTTACGGCGCGGATGGAAAGTTGTGGGTTTTTCCGACCAATTACTGCCGCGCCTAACCCACCCTACTGGACTGACACTGCTAAAACTGTGTATTAAAAAGGAAATGGTGGGTTAC
>NZ_JAYFER010000419.1:0-49672 GCF_055795065.1 Lyngbya sp. CCY1209 | reverse complement strand
CGCCGAAGGGGAAGCCGCGATCGAATTTTCGGACGGATATCGCCTCTATTTTCATCACGGGGTGAGACTGCCGGAAACATACGGTCGAGTCCATCCCCGCCAGTGGAAGTCCGAATGGTTGTTGGAAGAAGAAAATGCGGAATTGCGGCGGATACTGATCCGAGAAATTGGCTACGGGCGAATTTGCCAGGAATTGCGATCGGTGGAGTTGGACAGTTGGGAAGAATATACGTTATTGAGAATCGAAAGTCCCCGGGAAAATGAACCGATTGTTCTGTTGAAAATGACCGATCCGAGTACGGATTCGATTCACGCGCTGCGGGTGCCTCCCAACATGACTTCGGCGCGGGAGGCGATCCGGTGGGTGAATTGGGGGATCGATCCGGAAGACTTTGCAATTCAAACTTAGAAAAATGGCATCAATCCGACGTCAGACGAAATCTAAAATTGTGGTCGTCGAAAATGGCGCGCGATCGCGGACGGATCAGGTGACAACCGAAGAACCCCGGTAAATCCGCCTCCTTCCCCCCAAAAAACCGTCGCCATCACCCCGGCGGATGCCGGGGGCTGGTTTCCTGTACGGGGAGGGAATTATTGCCCGCCGGGACGATATCGCCAAAATGAGTTACTGTGTTGATCCGGAAATCGACGGGGAACAAGGGCAAAATATTGTCAATATCGAATTGCGATCGGGTTTGAACCCGGACTTCGCCTGCCTTGATCGCCACTTTTTGACCACCGGCGCCTGCAGCCTGTGCGGAAAGGCGAGTATCGAGGCGTTGAAGTGGCTCGGACATCGATTTCCGACGCCGGATTTTTGCACGGCCGGCGGTTCAATATCTACTCTGAACCGAAGCGAATTTCGCTCTGACATCGACCGCGATCGGCGCGGCAAAAGGAGCGGCGATCGGGTCGAAGTCGCCCCCCGAAAATCAAAATGTAATAAATTGTATCAATTCCAACAGTGAGATGGTACAATAGATCGTATCATGACAACGTCCGATCGTTTGGGAGTTGGGTGTTTTTTATGGATTACAAACAAGAATTAATCACTACAATTCACGACTTTGGCTGCGATCTGGAATTGCTCGAAGGTCGCCTAACCCAACTCAGTGAAGTGTCTCCGACCGCCGTCCTGATCCCGGCCCTGTACGAAGAACTCGAAAGGCCGGCGCTGACCCAAATTCGGGACTGTTTGCGAGGGTGCGACTTTGTCAAACACATCGTCGTCTGCGTGTACGCCAAAACCGCCCAACAGTACGCCCGGGCCGTGGAATTTTTTGAAGTCCTGCCCCAGCCGATTTGGGTGATTTGGGAAAACGGGCCGCGCGTCACCCAACTGATGGAGAAGTTGCGGGAAAAAGGGCTGGACCTGTTGAGTTTCAAAGGCAAAGGTCAGGCCGTCTGGCTGGGGTTGGGGGTGGCCACCCTCCACGCCGAAGCGATCGCCCTCCACGATGCCGACATCACCACCTACGACAAATCCTATCCCCTGAAACTGCTATTTCCCCTGGTGGAGAAAGAGCTGGGTCTGGCCTTCAACAAAGCCTACTACGCCCGCATCGGCGGCAACCCCCCCAGCTTCCACGGCCGGGTTGTCCGCCTGTTCGTCACCCCCCTGCTGACGGCCATGATGGACGTGTTCGGCTACCACAACTACCTCCGCTACCTCGGCGCCTACCGCTACCCCCTCTCGGGAGAATTCGCCCTCACCAACGACCTCGCCCTCAACACCCGCATCCCCGGCAACTGGGGGTTGGAGATCGGGCTGCTGGCAGAAGTGTACCGCAACGTGGCGGAAAAGCGGATCGCCCAGATCGATCTGGGGATTTTCGACCACAAACATCAAATCGTCGGAACCTCCAGCAACGAGGGGCTGCGGAAGATGTGCCGGGACATTTTCCGGTCGATCCTGAGAACCCTGGCCGAAACGGAACGGGTGACGATCGACCGGGAACACATCCACACCCTGCGGATCAAATTCCGCCGCGAAGCCCAGGACTACACCCGCCAGTATTTCGTGGATGCCCGGTTCAATAATTTACACTACGATCGCCACCAAGAAGAAATCACCGTCGAACTGTTTGAACAGGTGATCGCCGAGGCGGGAGAAGAATATTTCAGGAACCCGGCCGGGGCGCAAATTCCCGACTGGACGAGGGCTCTGGCCGTCATGCCCGCCCTACGGGAACAGTTGCGGGAGGCAACGCGGCGGGATATGGTGGACGCGAGGAAACTGCGATCGCAAACGCCAACGCCGATATTTTCCCCGGAATCTCCCCCCCTCCTCGAAACCGAACCCGTGCGAGTGCAGCAACACTGACAGGGCGCTTCGCGCCGGGAACGGGGATCAATTGATAACTGATAATTGATAATTATCAATTCTTCCCCACACCCCGATCGCGGACTGTCGCACCCACCAGATCGCCGTCAGGGGTTATTGTAAATAGAGAGGAAAATTGACGGACGCGATTTTGGGTCGCAAAGACTGCGCGATCGCCGAATTTTGGGTGACTGACAAAAGGAAGAGAATGTTTATTGCATCGGACAACACCACGATCTTTATCTTGCTGATAGCCCTGGGAATCCTGGGGTGGGGGTACTATCGCTCCCGGCCCTACGGAAAAGCCGGACTCCTCTCTTGGTTGCAGTCGGCCTCCCTGATGGCGCCGTGGCTGTTATTTTTCGGGCTGGCCGCCTTCGGCATCTATATCAACTTCGTCAGCATCCTGCTGCTGTTCGTCGCCTCCACCGGGCTCTACATTTACCTGGGGCGACGGATGCGGGCGATCGCGGACGAAGAAACCCCCGAGACCCCCCCCGCGCCCTCGGATGCCCCCCACGCCGCGGAAAACGAGTCCTCCCCCGGCGAAGCGGAAACCCGGACGACCCCCGAACCCGACGCGACACCGGCGCCGGAACCCGCCCCCATCCCCCCGGAAGATTTGAAAGTGATCCAGGGGATTTTCGGCATCGACACCTTTTTCGCCACCGAAACCTTCCCCTACCAAGACGGCGCCATCTTCAAAGGCAACCTCCGCAGCGACCCCGACGAGGCTTACAACCGCCTCTCCGCCAGCCTGGAAGACAAAATGGGCGATCGCTACCGCCTGTTTTTGATCGAAGATCCCGAGGGCAAACCCGTCGCGATCGTCCTCCCGAGTCGCAACGACCCCAAACCCACCACCGTCCCCCAAACGGTCCTCGCCCTGATTTTACTCGCCATCACCGTCGCCACCACTTTCCAAGCCGGGGGCCTGCTGATGGGATTCGACTTTTTCAGCGAACTGAACCGCTACCGGGAAATTCTGCCCATCGTCGTCGGGGTGGGGGCCGTCCTCGCCGCCCACGAAATCGCCCACCAGGTCATGGCCCGCCACTACGACGTCAAATTCAGCCTGCCCTTTTTCATCCCCACCGTCCAGATCGGCACCTTTGGCGCCTTCAACCGCTTCGAGTCGGCGATCCCCAACCGGCAGGTGTTGTTCGACGTCGCCCTGGCTGGACCCGCGGCGGGGGGCCTGCTGTCCCTGCTGATGCTGCTGGCGGGGTTGATCCTCTCCCACCAGGGCAGTCTGTTCCAAGTTCCCACAGCCTTTTTCCAAGGTTCGGTATTGGTGGGAACCCTAGCCAAGGCGATCCTGGGTTCGGCCTTGAATCAGACCATCGTTGACGTCCATCCCCTCACGATTATCGGCTGGTTGGGGTTGGTGATCACGGCGATCAACTTGATGCCCGCCGGACAACTCGACGGGGGCCGGATCATGCAGTCCATCTACGGCCGCAAGGTCGCCGGACGATCCACCTTCGCCACCTTTATCGTGCTGGCGATCGCATCTTTGGTCAATCCCCTCGCCCTGTACTGGGCGGCGGTGATCCTGATTTTGCAGCGCAATTTGGAACGCCCCAGCCTCAACGAACTCACCGAACCCGACGACACCCGGGCGGCGCTGGGACTGCTGGCGCTATTTCTGATGATCGCCACCCTGTTTCCCCTCACCCCCGCTTTGGCGAGTCGCTTGGGGATCGGGGGTTAGGCAATCCTTTTTATAATTGTTCCGGATCGATGCCCAATTCCCGCAACTTGGCAAAGGCGCGATCGCGTTCTTCGATAAATTCCTCCGGTTCCTTGAACGGTTCCCCGTCGGGATAGAATATAGCCAAACCGTCCTCGAACATCTCAAAGCGAATGTTGAGTGTGGGGGAAGTCCAGGGAAAATTCAGAGGAGTAACGGGGGTGAAATCCTGTGTCGGATCGGTTCGTACCCAGCCCCAGAAATCGCGGGAATCCGGATCGTAAAAAAACATTTCTAAAACGCCGTGCTGGGTATAAAATAACTGTTTATTCAGCATTTCTCTGGCGCTATTGCTGGGGGAAATAATCTCAAACACCACCTGGGGCGCGATGTCGTCCTCTTCCCACTGTTTGTAACTGCCCCTGTCTCCATCCGGGCGCCCCAAAGCCACCATCACATCCGGGGCGAGGCAGGGGGCGGGCGGCGTTTCCACCTGTATCGGATACCAGAGTAAATCCCCGGCGACAAAAGCCGTTTGTCCCTGCAATAACCGCTTCAAATTGGTGACGAGGCGGACAATCCAGCGATATTGAACGGTATTTTCGGCCATCGGCTTGCCGTCCGAGTCGGGGTAGAGAACTTGAGATGCGATCGGGCTTTTTATAACCATCGGTCGGATGATCTGATACTGAGGTTTATTATATAGCAGTTTCCGATCCAATGAGAGACGGAAGATCCCCCATTATCCCCCTTAAAAAGGGGGACTTTGAATGGGTCAGTGTACCCCATTGAATTGAAAATTGCTGTAGCATTTCCCAAACTGACGAGGTGAAACCTCCTCTGGCTCCCCCCTTCTTAAGGGGGGCGGGGGGGGATCGAAGAGAAATTTGAGGGAATTATCAATGCAAAACAGTTCACAAAAACCCATCAATCAAAGCCCCCAGAATTGGGGGTTTGGGGGCGAGAGTCAAAATTCAAAATTCAAGGGAAAAAAGCTAAGGGGAAAGAGTCTCCAAGGCGGGACAGACGACGCGGAAACCGAGGCTGTTGTAGAGGAAGTCCGGGACGTCCCAGGAGCGGTGGGCACAGCGACAGTTTTCAAGATTGTAAGACCACGAACCGCCGTGCAGCACCCGTTTGCGTTTATCACCCAATAATTTAACTATAAAATTAATGTATTGACTATAATAACTTTTATCACTCTTCTCATCCCACACCCGAGAATCTGAGGGTGCACCGTCATAGTGATCATGCCACGGGTCTGCACACCACTCCCAAACATTCCCGTGCATATCGTACAGACCAAAGGCATTCGCCACTTGGAACCTTCCCACCGGAGTGGTTCGGTTGCGACTTGCTGCCGTAGAATTTGCCAAATCGCC
This sequence comes from Lyngbya sp. CCY1209, assembly GCF_055795065.1. Lineage (NCBI taxonomy): Bacteria > Bacillati > Cyanobacteriota > Cyanophyceae > Oscillatoriales > Microcoleaceae > Lyngbya > Lyngbya sp. CCY1209. The sequence continues at coordinate 44,274 of NZ_JAYFER010000419.1, read as the reverse complement.
GGTCAGGGTATTTCCAAAGGCAAAAGCCGTTTTCGTTCCGGCACGGCAGGCATATTCCCATTCGGTTTCGCTGGGCAGGCGATAGCACCGATTCGTTTTGCGGGAGAGTCGAGCACAAAACTCGATCGCATCATACCATGAAACCCGTTCGACGGGAAGATCTTCCCCTTTAAAATAGGAAGGGTAGGGTTTGAGGTCGCGTTGAATCTTGGGTAAATTTGCAACCGCCCGCCACTGGGCTTGAGTCACCGGATATTTGCCCATCCAATAGCCCGACACCCGAACCTTGTGTCGCGGATACTCATCATTATATGAGCCGACTTCTCCTTCCTCCGAACCCATCCAAAATTCACCCCCCGGAACCCTCACCAATTCCAAATAAATGCCATCCCCCAAATCCTCAATTTCTATCGGCGGGGAATCAATCACGCGCAGCCAGACATTCCCTTCCCTATCCGTCTTTGCCGTCCGCATCGGCACATCCTCCCCCCACCGCTTCAGCAGCCAAGAAGCCGCCAACCTCACCTTCGTTTCTTCCCTCTCACTGTCCAGAAGTTTCCCCAGGTTATCCTTCGTCAAATAGGATTTATCAGCCGCGTCTTTTTCCAATCCTTGCTGATTTAAACTATCAACCTTCTTGTCTGTCAGATAATTACATAACTCTTGGTGCCAACTCGTCTCTAAAAATTCCCGCGCCAACGGCGAGAAGGATAACACCGTTGCGTATTCTTCCAAGACTTTTTCCCCGGCTTCCAGCCGCAATCCCTGCCACAAAAAATCCCCGGATTTGTCGTGTTTCCACCAATCTTCCGCATCCCGTTCCAACTGCTTCGCAAACTTCCGACTCTTCCGCGTCTCCGTCCGCCACGCATCCAACTGTTTCCACCCGGAAATCAACACTTCATGGGTCAAATCCACTTCACTCTCCCCCGCCACCAACAGGCGACCTTTCACCAACCCGCAGTCCCCATCAATCAATTCTGTCAACCGTTCCCGCTTTTCCCAGTCATCTCCGCCGATGGAGAAAATATCGGCTTTCAATTGGGGCAGCCTCGTCTCCTTTTCCCCCTCCCCAACTTGTAGCAGTTTCAAGAAAATTTTCTGGATTAAATCTTTCTCCATTTCCGAACGCCGGTCTTGGGGATTCTCTTCCTCATAATCCCGATAATGATAAACCTTGGTCGCGTGTTCATCCAGCGCCCCGGCCAGCCGACCAATCGCTTCATATCCCTCTAAAGTCAACTGTTTCCGTTTTTCATCCCGCCGTTCCCAAAGCCGCGTCAACGCAAACTCCAACAGCGGTAAAGTCGCCCGTTCTTTGGCTACATCTTGCAGGATTTCCCCCAACAGTCCCCCGGCTAATTCATAACCCTGCCGTCTCGCAGGTCTGACAATGACAGTTACTAAATTTTCTCTTTCCAGATAGGGCATAAAAACTGGATTTTCGATTAACTGACTCAAGTCTGCATCCTTCAAACACTCCGTCAAAAAATCAGACCGCAGGGTGACAACCACCGACAGGCGCGACTGAGTTTCCACCTGAGACAGCAGGTTGATGAACTGTTTCTGGTCGTCTTCGTTATCACAAAGCGTGAATAATTCCTCAAACTGGTCGATGACCAACAAAAAACGCTCCGTTCCGGGCAATCTTTCAATCAAACCCGGCAAGTTTGGCGGATTTTTTTTGATATAATCATTGAGCTTTTTCCGCTCTTTTATAGATTGATTAAAATAAGGATTGAAAACTGTTTTAATTTGATGCAGCGGCTGACTCCCCGGTCGAATAGTTGACAGGATATTCCAACCCTCCAATTCTTTAAACCGAGGCATGACCCCCGCCAAAACCACCGACGATTTGCCACTACCGGACTCCCCGATAACCGGAACAAAATTCCGCCGACTCAACTTCTGTTCGATTTCTTCGACCTTCCGAACCCGACCGAAGAAAAATTGCCGGGTTTCCTCCGTAAACGACTTCAACCCCTGATAGGGACAGATAACTTCACCCGTTTCATCCCTTAAAGGTTCCGCATCTGTTTCCCCTTCTTCTTCCGGACGTTCCTTATCCCCGGCAAACAAGAGTCCGTCCCGCAACCGCATCCACAAAACGGGCGCCCCAAAATCCCGACGGTTATGGGATTGATTGCCAATTGCCAACTGTTCCCGTCCCGCCTGCACCGCCACATCCACGGGTTTCCCCGCCGCCAATTTGCCATAAAAAGTTTTGACAAACTTCCACGCCTGGGGTTGAGAAATCGGATACCGGATGGCGACGGCGGCGGGAATGTGAGTCTCAACTAACGTCGCTGCGGTTCCCGTGAACGCCAATTCCTCCGACGGAGATGCCCCCTCGCAGGCTTGCAGGACGACCAATTTCACGCCTTTCACACCTCCTACCCGCAAAACATCGGACAGCGATTGGTCTGACAACCAGGATGTTTCGCCATCCGGCAAGTCTCCCAAGGCCAACGCCCCCTTTTTTCCTTGTCCTAAAAAATGCAAAATATGCGGGGATTTTTCCTTCAGCGTTTCGGACAATATCTCCGGTGTCGGGTTGTCTAACGTTTCAACTTCGACGCTATCCCCCAATTCACTCAATACTCGATTAACCAAACTGACAAAACCAACCGCTTCTAATTTTGAAAGCCGACCGCAAACGAACAAAACCCGCAGCGGCAAGTCTCGGACGGCATATCCCTCCAGGGGATTATTCAGCCAAGTTTGATAGCCGCAGGAGAGGGCGACGCGGGGATGGGTCGCCAAAAATGTATGATTATCATCGGGATAGCAAAGAAACTCCCAAGGCAGGTTAATAATCTGGCTGGCGAGTTCGGTGCGTTCATTCACTTCCTCAAAAACAATCCGAAACCGCAAAGATAAGGCATCATCACGAGTGATGAGCTTCCAAACTTCACTATGAAAGCTGCCATTTACGGGTTTAAGGAGGGCTGCAAACAGTAAATTTCCTAAATAAGTAAAGTCATCTCGTTCTTGAAATCTACCGTTGGTTAAGAAACGAAAACAGTGTTGGATATGCTTGAGCTGTTCTCTGTCAAATTGCCCTCGTGGCGACTCTTCCCCATTGACTTGAGGAACAATCTCGCCGTGATTTCGGATGGCTAAGGTATAGTTGATAAACTGATTCACCGATCGCGAATTTTTTTTGTATATTTGTATACTGAAAAAATACTTATCGATCTATCCAAAAGCACTTCTTGCCCTCACCCCCAGCCCCTCTCCCAATTCTGGGCGAGGGGAGAAATGTCCGGTTTAACCCGAAAATCTTTGATTTGCCCTCACCCCCAGCCCCTCTCCCAATTCTGGGCGAGGGGAGAAATATCCAGTCTAGCCCGAAAATTCTCGATAGTGCAACCCTTCACAGACCAATTGCGAGAATCCGGAAACCCAAAAGACAAAGTCCCCCAAAGTTGGGGGATTTAGGGGGCTTGAGTCTTAAAAGTCCCGATCTTGCATTCGCGCCTCGATTCCCGAGATTAATTGTTCCTCGGCAATGTGACAATTTTCCAGTGTCAAAGGATAGACATCGAGTTGCGGTGTAAAATCGACCCGTTCTTCCCACAGATTTTAAAGTCGTGCGATCGCCTTTTCTTTGAACTTATCGACTTCCGCTTCGGGGAATTCATCCCTCAATTATATATCAGAAAAACGGACAATTTCTATCGCTTTTTCGAGCCAGGCTCGGTCTTCAATCTTCATCATATCTGTCCTCCCGACTCCCTACTACAGGCTTGTGACTCAACAAATACGATCGCCCCGGATGAACCAAAAATTGATCCCGCACGGCGGCGCGTCCGAGCAGCATTCGGAACCCCATCACGTCCCGATTTGTCAGGGTCAATTCGATCGCCCATTTGTGCTCCTTGAGTTGGGCGGTGGTGAGGATGACGGTGCGCTCCTCCGCCTGCCCCCCGGAGTTGCGGACGTGGCGGCGATCGAGGACTTTTGCCCGGGCTTCCACCGTCTGGGTGGTGCTGCGCTGGATGGGGTGCATTTTGAAGCGCACCATCGGCTGTTCCCCTTCAAAAAAATGGTGGATGTCGAAGGCGTGGATCGCCGACGATCGCGCCCCCGTGTCGATTTTAGCTTTAATTGCAGTTACGCCCAAATCGGGAAGAGCCAGCCACTCGCGCCACCCGATTACATCGATTTTTTTTCGGTTCGGTTCGTTCAAAATTCTTGCCTATTTTTGACGACAATATAGCGCTACGCGCAATTCAAAATTCAAAATTCAAAATTCAAAACTTGATGACAAGGGCTGTTCGGCTTTTTGCAATATCCCGATCGATATGCGGAGTGCTATCGACCGGCGATCGCTTCATTCGATAGCATCGGCATTTCTGAGCCGTTCCACTACCTCCCGATGGCGGTTAAATTCGGCCAACATCAACGCCGTGTAACCGCCCCGATTTTTCAGGTTCACGTCCGCGCCGCGATCGACGAGCAATTGCACCGCTTCCCCGTGACCTGCGTAGGCGGCCCGCATCAGAGCCGTCGATCCGGTATCATCTCTGATATTAATATCGATGTCGGCCTCCAAAAGACGCTCCAAAATCTCCGTATTTCCCACTTCTGCCGCCGCCATCAAAGGCGTTTTATTTCCCTCCCCGGTCAAATTGATGTCGGCACCGCCCTCCAACAAGAGCTGCACCGCTTTCAAATCCCCCTGGCGGATCGCGAGGATCAGGATCGTTTCCTCGCCGATTTTGACGTTGAGGAGGGCATCCCGGCGATCGCGGGAGATGCGCGGGACCAGGAGCGCCACGATTTCGGCGTGTCCCTGGAGCGCGGCCACCATCAGCGGGGTATCGCCGAACCGGTTGACGGCGTGGACGTCGGCCCCCCAACCCAGCAGCAGTTTCGCCATGTCCGGATATCCCTCCAAAACCGCCAGGTGCAGGGCCGTCTCCCCGTCGCGATCGCACGCATAAATATCGGCCCCCGCTTTCAACAAGGTACTCGCGATCGTCAGGTCCCCGGCCGCCGCCGCCGCCATCAGGGCCGTTCCACCGTCCACATTTCGGGCGTTCGCGTCCGCCCCGGCTTGCAGCAACAGTTCCACCCCCTGCCAGTCCCCCCCGTCCGCGGCCAACATCAGCGGCGTCTCCCCCTCCGCGTTGCGGACGTTCGGGTTCGACCCCGCCTCCAGCCAGCTTTTCAGCGCTTCGGGATTGCCCGTCCGGGCCACTTGCAGCAGCAGTTGGGAATCGGTCCGGGCGTCGTCGGGAGTCGCCCCCGCCTCGATCAGATCTTCGGCGATATCGAGATGATTTTTGGAGAGCGCCAATTTCAACGCCGTGTCGCGATCGCGATCGGCCACATTCACCTCCGCCCCAGCCTCCAGCAACAGTTTCACCATCGAGCGATCGCCCTTCGACGCGGCCGCCATCAGGGCCGTGCTGCCGTCCTCATTGCGGGCGTTGACATCCGCCCCATTTTCGAGCAAAAAGCGGGCGCTATCAAGTTTCCGGTGCGCTGCAGCCGCCATCAGGGCCGTCATGTTGTGGTGCCGACTACTGTAATTGACCTCGGCTCCCCGATCCAGAAGCGATCGTAAAATATCCGTATATCCGGCCCGGGCCGCCAACATCAAAACCGTCGCGCCGTTGCGATCGCGGGCGTTGGCATTTCCCCCCTTGGCCAGCAGGGCGCGGGTATGAATGAGATTGCCGGTTTTGACGGCGCGAATTAAAGAACTGTCCCGCTGTGCTGTCGATCCCATGAAATCTGCTTTTCACCCCACTCGTCGGTTGGAGAACAGAACGACGATTCCCCCGGCGGAGGGGAAGCCGGCAGTTATGTCAATTGAATCTTCGCAGGATCTATCAAAAACCGTCAATCCCTTTTGTTGGGGTGTGGGATGTGGCCCTTCGACTCCGCTCAGGGCAAGGGGTGTGGGGATTTTAGATTTTAGATTTTAGATTTTAGATTTTCCCCTCCGCTCCCCTGCCTCCCCGACTCCCGACTCCCAACTCCCGACTCCCATCTTTAAACGGCTGATATACTAAGTTTTGTGAAGATCTGACGATATTACCATTCGGAGAATACTATGGAGCTTCCCATTCCAGAGTCGATCAAGCCTTACCTGAATTTTATCCACCCGGCGATCATGTGGGTTTTGCTGGCCCTCTCGTTTTACGCGCTGTACCTCGGGGTGCAGATCCGCCGCACCCGGGCCGCTGAGGGAGACGAGAAAAAGGAACTGATCAAAGGTAAATTTAATGTCAGGCACTATCAAGCCGGTTCGATCCTTCTGGCTTTGATGGTTCTCGGCGCCATCGGAGGAATGGCCGTCACCTACATCAACAATGGCAAATTGTTCGTCGGCCCCCACCTGCTGGCCGGTTTGGGGATGACGGGGTTGATCGCCGTTTCGGCATCCTTGAGTCCTTTGATGCAAAAGGGAGTCGATTGGGCACGATATAGCCACATCGCCCTGAATGTCGCTTTGTTGGGCCTCTTTGGCTGGCAGGCGTTGACGGGGATCGAAATTCTCCAGCGGATTCTCGAAAAAATGTAATCCCAAAAAAATGGGGGCGACTGAGTTCAGTCGTCCCCGCGTTTTCGATCGCATCTCCGCAGAGAATCGGAACATCCCTTCACCGTTTTTTGCCTTTGAGGGGGAAGGGCAGGTTGTGGGTGGTGTGGAAATCCATTTGAGTTTTGTAGCTGAGGCGGCGGGAAACTTGGTTGACGATGCGTTTCAGGAGGCCGTCGCCGGTTTTTTGGATCAGCGATCGCGACATCGACAGGATAAACTGGGGAAACTTCACGCCCACGGCCAGATCCAGGTGCCACTTGGCGCCGACGACGGTGGCCGGACAATCCTTCGGGTCGAGGCCGTATTTCTCGCACACCTGTTCGAGGGGCAGTTCCACCAATTTCATGATCGATTGAAAATCGACTTCGTAGCCCGGGGGGACGTAATCCGGGATGGGGGTGGTGCGGATGCGGTAGGTCCCGGTTTCGTCGGGGGGAACCAGTTCCAAACCGACTCGGGCTTCGACTTGGTAGCCGAAGGCCCCGAAGCGCCCGACGATCAGCGCGTAGGCGTTTTCCCCGATGGGTTCGGTTTTCATGGGTTGGGCACACCGACAGAACCAACCCCGGTGAGTTCCCAGATATTCGGCGACCGTATCGAGATCGGCAAACATCTCCATGCAGTCCTCGTACTGGGTATGGAACCAAATGGTTTCGGCGCGATCGCCCGATGCCTCACGATTTTGAGAATCTGAGGATTGCAGATCGAAAGGCTCGCGCAAGTAGGGATCGGATGCTGCCACAGGCTGAAGTTTGACCAAATCGTGCTGCATGATGGGTTCTCCTGGAATATGCCATGTGCCTCTATCTCTAGAATGCCTCGTGACAAGGTGAGACCGCTACAATGAATATACTGAAATTTTGAGAGTAGAATCGGACAAAATATAACATCTGTTTTAGCATAGGTGGGAGATATGAAGGCTTTTGTAGCAGGTGCGACCGGTCAGACGGGTCGCCGCATCGTCGAGGAACTCGTGAAGCGAGATATCCCCGTCCGCGCCCTGGTGCGGAATCTGGAGAAAGCGCAGGAAGTTTTGCCCCCGAATGTTGAGATTGTTGTCGGGGACGTGACCGAGCCGCAAAAGCTGCCCGATTCCATCGGTGACAGTACGGTTGTATTGTGTGCCACGGGTGCGACACCGAGTTTCGATTTCACCGCCCCCTACCGGGTGGACTGCGAGGGGACGAAGCATTTGGTGGATGTGGCCAAGGAAAAGGGGATCGAGCATTTCGTGTTCGTGTCTTCCCTGTGCACGTCCCAGTTTTTCCACCCCCTGAATCTGTTCTGGCTGATTTTGTTCTGGAAGAAGCAGGCGGAGGAGTATTTGCAAAAGAGCGGGTTGACTTATACCATCGTCAGGCCGGGGGGTCTGAAAAATGAGGAGAACGGATATCCGGTGGTGATGGAGTCGGCGGATCGGTTGTCCGACGGCAGTATTCCGCGATCGCAGGTGGCCCGGGTTTGCGTGGAGGCGTTGTTTGTTCCCGCGTCTCAGAATAAGATTGTGGAGGTGATTGCCAAACCGGAGGCGGCTGAGAAGTCCCCGGAACAGTTATTTGCCAGTGTCGCTTAATTGTAATGCACCCATCCAGACCCCGGCGGAGGCGCGATCGCATCGAGCAATCGGCCTCCGAGATCGATCCCCCCGTATTTGTCACCCGACCCCCGCGACCGACGCCGAGACGGCGGTTGCTCAAACCGCTGATTCTGGGATTTTTGATCCTGTATGGTCTGAGTTGGGGGTGGTCGAATCTCGTGACGCGATCGCCTTTAGGACAATTGGGGGGCGATCTTCGGGTCGAGGAACAGTGGCCCCCGCTGGTGATGCGGGGGGGCGACCCCTACATCCGGGCCCTGATGCGGACGATTTCGGCCAGCGAGTCCAACTATCCACACCCCTACCATGTTATCTACGGCGGGAAGTACGTCTGGGATCTGAGCCGCCACCCCGATCGCTGTGTTACGATCGTTGCCGGCCCGAATCGGGGGAGATGCACCACCGCGGCTGGACGGTATCAGTTTTTGACGACGACCTGGGAACAGATGGCCGATCGCTACCACCCAAAACCTGCTAGATTTTGGTATTGGCATCCCTATAGTTTTGATCCGGAATATCAAGATCTGGTGGTCTACCGCTGGCTGTTGGATGAGGCGTTTTGGGATGCGGACATTTCGGGGATGCTGCGGCGGGGGCAACTCGACGAGGTTTTGAAGTTGCTCTCGGGGACTTGGACGAGTTTGGGATACGGCATCGAGGATAATTTGATGACGAGTTCCTTACCCCGGGTTTACGAGCAAGTGTTGCGGGATGAATTGTACGGTTTTCAAAATTCCGGGGGTTTGGAAGAGGCCTATTTTCCCCCTAGCAACTAGATTGGCTCAAAAACCGAGCTTCGATTTGCGGCCCGCCCCGGATGGACTGGCGCAGCCAAGCGACTTCTAAATCGAGGATTTCAGCTTCGCTCAAGCCCCAGGTTTGGGGGGGTTGCTCCCGCAGTCGGGTGGTGGTTTCGTAGAGGCAGAGGGCGACGCTAACGGAGATGTTGAAGCTTTCGCTGAAGCCGAACATGGGAATTTTGACGAAGCGATCGGCCCGGGAAATGGCGCCGTCGGAGAGTCCGGTGAGTTCGGTGCCGAACATCAGGGCGATTTTGCGATCGAGGGGGAGGTCGTGAATGGAGATGTCGTCGGTGTGGGGGGTGGTGGCGACGAGGAGATATCCTTGTTTTTTGAGGGAATTGAGGCAGGTTTCGGTATTGTTAATGTCGGGTCGATTGTAGCGGTGCAGGGTCAGCCAGCGATCGGACCCGACGCTGACTTCCCGGTTGAGGTCGAAGCGGTTGCGATTTTCGATGATGTGGACGTCCTGGATGCCGAAGCTGTCGCAACTTCTCAGGCAGGCGCTGGCGTTGTGGGGTTGGTAGAGGTCTTCGAGGACGACGGCGATCTGGCGGGTGCGCTCGCGCAGGATGGTTTGGATTTTGCGCGATCGCTCCGGGGTGGCGAATTCTTGCAGGTGGTTGATGAGCGATCGTTTCTGTTCCGGGTTCATGGGGGTGCGATCGGGCTGCTTTTGTCGATTATACTGGCTCGGGGTGCGATCGCGAGCGCCACTACCCCTGGCGTTGCGGAAACCTGGCGGGCGTTGATTTTGTCAATAGAGCCTTCGAGGGCTGGTCTGTGTGCTTCATTGTTGGACATCAAAAAACTTGCCGAATGCATTTAAGCGTTTTTGTAATCCCTCAATTTTGAATCCGACAAAACGTTGAAGTCGGTCTGCAGACAGGGCGGTTTGACGTTTGAGAAAAAACCGTTTCCGATGTAGCACCGGATTAGAACACCATCTGTGATAGGCGGGAACGGCCACATCTGTCAGAAACTCGATCCATTCTTGAGTTAAGATATTCGGCTGAGTTTCGTATGCTCGCCGTCTGCCATTTTCGACCATCGATTGGCGGAACAGCACATCGTCTCTAAGTTTCTTGAGGGCCGCCAGGGCTTCTTCTACTGTTGTAACTTCCAAATAATCCAAGTGACTTTTCCGTTCGGCTTGATAGGCAGACTCCCATCCTAAAATGGCGGGAACGCCCCCATGCCAAGCATTGAAAAGCTTGGTGGCCGGTTTCCAGGCAAAATTATCGGTACATTCAAACTGACGGACGGCAATCATTACATCTATGTCGCCAAAGTCCTTCCAGCCTTATCCTCGTTTTCCCGGTCCTCTAAAAGACCAGTTCAATCCCAACTCCTTGATGCTCCGTTTCCAGAAATCAGTTTTGAACTCGGGAGCCAAGGAGCGACCCACACCTAAAAATACGACCTCAGACGAACTGAGTGATATATATATTCTATATTTTTTGTTATTTTCCGGACAATTTTATCAAAAATAGAAGAATTTGAATTTTCAATTTTTTTCTGAACTTCAAAATACATTTTTTTCGCTTCCGGGTCGGATTGTCCTTTTGCTATCCTGACTTTTTCGATGCGATCGTCAAAAAAATCGATTCCTTCCATCGTATCATGTCGAATGGGAAAACCAACTTTTGCAGCCGCCAGCCCGATGGCATAAGCGGGGTGCTTGTGGTGTTGATGTAGTTCGGCGTACAGTGCGAGTTTTTGCCATTGCTCTAAAAACTCAATTTCTTTGCCCCCATCACGAGTCACCACAAATAAAAATTCATTGACAAACGTAATCGGATCTTTTTCCAAGTCCAAGCCGATTTTTTTTGCCATATCTTTGTAAAAATTAAACTCTTTAACCAAAGTTAGCCTCGGGGGATTGGTTTTGTCAAGTCGCCCTCGAATATGCTTCATCATGCTCGTACAACTTCGAGCCGTTATTCCGGGGAACCAGGACAGATTGTCTGGTATGAGAGCGCAGATACGTATATCTGCATCTAAATACATACAAGAGTTGAACTTTGACAAAGCATTTGCGATCGCAAATCTCCGTTCGTGGTAACACAAAACTCCTTGCCTTTTATGACCAAAGATCAGAACATCATTATTTTTGATGTCACTAAAATCCCCCGGTCTATCTGTCAATAATATGAAAGGAGTTCCGGGAGCGTATTTCTGACAATCTTGAATCAAATTTTTGACGAGATTTCGGTAGACTTTGCCGGCGGCAAAGGTACAAAAGCAAAAGTCTCTATTTTGTAGTTTCATACGATACTTTAACCTCTAATAACATCAATATTCAGATACCTTATCTAACAGATAAGAACTAGAATAGCCACTGCGTCAACTTCCATTGAATCTGACCGTTTTTTCTGCCCTCTCAATTTTGATGCTAAACTTCAGAATAAGTAATTGGCAAATACACTTCAAAAGCGCTCCCCAACTATTTTTTTGATGGTCTGCCATAAATTGCTTTTCGTTTTGGGCTGTAAGGACTCATCATCCGGCATGGGTTCGTCCAAATACCGATAATATTTCCAGATCTCCCAGTAAGGACAACCGGGTTTGATGCGAATTCCCGCCCAGTGCAAGTATTCCAGTGGTTGATTGACGTTAGGATCGACGATTTGACGCTCTCCTGTCACCTGAAAATGCTTGCTACCCGCCCAGCTTCCCGGCGCCCCCCCAGGCCGACGGACGATGTTGAAGCGACGCGGGATTTTTTTCAAAATCATATAGTTGATGATCGGTTGATCTGACGTTTTTTGAGAAAAGTCGAAATATTCGGGGTGGGCGGCACATTCGGAAAACGTTTCATATAAAGTTTCTTCCGAAATCAAATTTTTACGCGCCCCCCAAAATCCGCCGTTGAACAGATCTTGAATGTCACTTTCTTCGAGGACACCATCTGCAAATATTTTGGGGGTGAACACATTGGTGATTCCCCCCTTATGCTGATAGTCGTAACAAATAAAATCGGACTCATCCAAATAATTGGTCGTCTCGATGATCTTGTCAAATACGACAATGTCCGTATCGATATAAATAAATTTTTCAAACGGACCGAACCAGCAAGCCTGTTTGCGAAATTGATTGGGTCGGGCGAAAAACCCCTCGCCAAAGATTTGGTATAACTGGTTGGACAGGCGGTCTATAAATTCCAGATCTTGATAGATTTCGACGCCGTAGGATTCGGTCAATATCGAGGCAATTTTTTGATAGTTATCGTCGTAGGGGATCAAAACAACCGGTGTCTCGCTGTCGTACATCCGGATGCTCTTCATAAGTGCGATCGCCTGTTCGATCACCTTGTCATTCGCCGTGATATAAATGCCGCGACTCATAGAATTGTCCTCATCAGTTGAAAGTTGACTTAAATTGATTCAAAGCTCGTCGGAATAAATTTGGGGGGCGCTTGTACGGTTCGGGTTGGGAGTCAAATCGAGGTCGTTTTTCCGGTTCGTGTAAATAGCGATAATAGAGGAAGGTCTCTCGATAGGGAAAATCGAGGTTTTCTCCGGCACAGACCCGGGCAAAAATCTTGGAAGATACGCCGATATAGTGCAGGTAGGTCAGACGTTTTCCGCCGTCGTAAACGAGATGATCTTTTTCTTGGAAGTGGGCGGAAGTGACGCTATTTCCCGTTTTTTCGTCGGCGGGCAAGCTCCGGGCCAAATTGCACACCTTGAGATCCGACCTCATCACCATATAATTGAGCACCGTTTGATCGGGAGCCATCAAATATAAAATTTCGGCTTCGCCCGCTTCGAGCTGATGCAGCAGTTGCTCTCTTTTCTGCTCTTCAAATATTCTTTTCGATGTGGCATAAAATCCAGAACAAAAGATCTCCGACTCGATGCGATCGGGCGAAAAGACTTCCCCCAATTTGTTTGAAGACAGGTCGTAAACGTGGCCGGGATCTTTAAATTGAAAGTCGTAAACGACCCAATCGCTGCGCTCTAACTGCCGAAAAATGGGCACCGCCGGCGACAGAAGTAAGGCGTCGGCATCCATGTAGATAAACCGGTCGAAAGGCCCGTCAAAAGCGCAGTAGCGGCGATGAGTCCCGACCCGATGATAAGGTTCGTAGCCCCGCTGCGCCCAAGTTTGGCGGGCCGAGGGGTGGGCGTCCCAAACTTGGCGGGCGAAACGGTCCCAGCGTTCTATGGATTCGCGATCGCCATAAAGCTGCACTTGAGGGCGGCGGTTAATTTCCGCGGCGATCCGCTCCGTATTATCATCGTAGGGATAAACGCAAACCGGTATATCAGCCCCCTGATTGGCTTCGATACTATTTAAGAGGGCGACGAGCTGATCGTAAACTTTATCATTGGCTAAGGTACAAATTCCATCCATTATTTCAACCCACTAAGCAACAAATTCTGACAGCCAGTTGAGGAGGTTCAACTTGTGCAAAATAATCTGTCGAGCTTCGGCGATCGCGGGCCATGCCTGATGCCAGCGATCGGGGTCAGAAATGACCTCTTTCACGTAGGAGATGCCCTTTTCATCCAAACTCGGCAATCTTAAAAAACTGCCGGGGGGCAACAACTTGTCAGCCGCCGGCCCCCCGTAATAAATCGGCAAACACCAGGCCAGCAAAGAGTCCCACAATTTTTCACTCACATACAGGTCATTTTCGGCATAATTTTCGATCGCCAGATTGTAGTAATAGGGAGCCATTCCATGCCATTTATTGCTGAGAGAACCGCCCGATTGGGACCAGTCGGGCAAGTTCCGCCCGTAGATATCAATGTCCATCTCCGATTTAATTTGTCGCAGAAAGTCGAGGCGTCGCTGGTGATTTAAAGTGCGGTTGATACCGGATGTGATCCAAGAACAGGCTTTAGTTTTGGCGGGAGCTTCGAGAGTATCCAGTTCGCGAAATGAGTTGCTGTGATACCAAATGGCGGGCATATAGTCCGGCACGGGAGCGAAATCATCCGGCCCGGATATATACCCGCAATAATTCTGGGCTTGTTCGTAATTGACCTTGTTGATTTCCCGAATTTCTTCCAGGGGAGGTTCCCGCAATAAATAAATGATTCGCTCTTTCGGAACCCCCCGAAGCTTTTCGGGCAGGCTCGGTTCTTCGGGTTGGGGCTGCGGTTTGAGGATCTGCTTCAACTGCTGACGTAAAGTCGGACTCTTTTTCGGCTTCTTGCGGGCAAAATCGAATTGGTAAAGGAGAAGGTAATCGGGGCGAGGGTGATTGGCTTGCATGATGATATTTCCCCATTTGCCAAAGCTGTGAGGAGTTTGCTTCCACAGCCAATCGCTTTGATTGAGCTGCGGATAGCTGGTTAACATTCCGATAATTTTTTCGCTCACTTGACTTGAATGATTGAACTCGAATTTGCAGGACGCTTTTCGTCAATTCAGTCCCAGTTTACACCCATCAATTTGATCGAATTGGCATTTTTATGATAGCACACACCCGGCTGAGTTGCACGTTTTTTAATATTAAAGAAATGTAAAGGCAATCGTCGGAATGGCGGCAGCTTTGACGGCGGACTTGAGAACAAATGGGTTGCCCCACTATTTCCGGAACGCCCCCTCGCTGACGGTTTCGGCGATCGCGCTCCGGGAGGGTCAATTGCCGGAAACGGTGGCTGACCCGGCTCATTTTGGGGGTGCAACTACTTTTCATGCAGTTTATTTTCAAACACCTCTATAGTTCTCAACAAATAGATAGCCGATTGATAGGCTTCTTCGGTGAGTTCCGCTTGCTCGTCGGGCGTGTCTACAATCTCGTCTGCCAGCAATCTCAGGGAACCAATAATTGAATTGAGAAAACCGCGAGCTTCGTAAGACGCTTTGGCCAGAACCTGTTCGTCCAAATAGTTTTCTTCTTTCTCCTTGTCGGCAAATTGTATGGAATATAAGCGACGGTAATAACCGTCTTCTTTTTGGAGCAGTTGTTTGTGGCTGCCGACTTCGACGACCTCTCCCTGCTCTAAAACGGCGATCGTATCTGCTTTTTGAACCGTGGAGAGGCGGTGGGCAATCACCAGCACGGTGCGATCGCGACTCAACCGGTCGATCGCCTCTTGAACCAGACGCTCGGAAACGGTATCCAAAGCACTGGTTGCCTCGTCCAAAATCAGAATTTGGGGCTTTTGAAGTAAGGCTCGGGCGATCGCCAACCGCTGACGCTGCCCCCCCGAGAGCATGACGCCGCGATCGCCGATTTCCGTTTCCCACTGTTTGGGCAAATTCATGATAAACTCGTAAGCATTCGCCTGTTTGGCGGCATTCACGATTTCATCTTCCGTAGCATCCGGACGGGCATAAATAATATTATTTCTGACGGTATCGTTAAACAGAAAAGTCGTTTGACTGACAATTCCCATCGACCGCCGAAGACTGACCAAATCGAATTGGCGAAGGTCGGTGCCGTCGATGGTAATCGAGCCCGAGGTGGGGTCGTAAAATCTGGGCAGCAAATCTGCAAAAGTTGACTTTCCCGCCCCGGAACTTCCGACTAATGCCAATGTCTGTCCTTTGGGCAGCGTCAGGTTGATGCCTTTGAGCGCCTGGTGACTTTGCCCCGGGTAGGAGAAAAAAACGTCGTTGAAACTGATGTTGTCGTGACAACCTTCAAAGGGAATCGACCCCCGTTCCATGATCGGTTTGTTGTCCCGTCTCCACAGGTCATAAGCCATATTAAAACTCGCAGATCCCCGAGAAATTTGGTTGCGAATGCCGTTCAAACTGGAGACCACCGGGAGCAGGCGAAATAAGACGAGCAAGTAAGTCAGCAAGACGGCCGATATGGCTTCGATTTGATCGGAGAATAAGCTGCGGCCCAACACCAAGATAACGATGATTGCCAGAATGCTGGTAATTTCATTGATCGGTTGGATGAGTGAAGAGTTCATCTCCGACTTGAGAGCGATATTTTCAAGTTTCAGCATCAGGTCTCTGATGGTTTCGTATTCTCGATTTTCGCTCCCCACAGATTTGATCAATCGAATTCCATTTAAGGTTTCAATAACTTTGACAAAATAACCCTTTTGAGTTTGATTGAGGAGATCTCCATATTGCTTCGAGCGGCGGATAATATTTTGGTTGATGAACAGAATTAAAATAATTAAAATAGTCGAGGCTAATGTGAGCTGCCATGAAATCGACACCAGCAATCCCACAAAGACTAAAATCGTGATGCTTTGTGTGACCAAATTGATGTACGCATTGATGGTCTGAACGGACTGGGCCGTATCCGATCCCAATCGCTTGGTCAGGTCTCCGACTTTCATTTTTGTAAAAAAATCCAGGTCGGTGTCCATCAAAGTGATGAGCATTTCCGATTTGACCGTATTCGCCAAACTGCGATTGAATGCGACGGAGAGCAAATTTCTCAGATAATTGGTTCCATTTTTCAGGACGATCGTCAAAACAATAACCGCCAGCATGACGATCAGTCGGTACTGCTCCGGAATCGACTCGAACGGAGAAAACAGGGTTTTGATGATGGGTGGAGAGCCTTTGAGTTCGATTTCTTGACCCGCAATCTGTAGCAGTACGGGGACGATCAGTGCCGTATTGACACCGTTAAAAATCGCGCTAGAAAAACCCAATAAAATATTGAAAAATACTTTGAATGGATTGCGTTTTATCAGGTTGATAACAAATGCATTTGTGCCAGACATAAATCGATCCTTTCATTCAACTTGAACGGCGATCGCCCCCGACGCCAATCACCCTAACGATAGTTTTCTATCACCTCGGACAAAATTTCAGACATCCGATCAATACCGTAGTGCTTGACGCACCGGGCACGAGCTTGGATGCCGAGCTGATTTGCCTCATCTAAATGATTGAAAATCCACTGAATTTGGGTGGCAATTTGTCGGGGAGAACTCGGATCGACCAAATACCCGGTCTCTCCCAAAATTTCGGGGATGTCGCCGACGCGGGTCGCCAAGACGGGTTTGGCCATCGCCATGCCATCCGTCAGCTTCAGGGGGAACTGTGCCCGAGTGGCGGGGTGATCCCGTTGGGGCACAACAACCAGGTGAGCGGCCGACACAATCTCCGGCATCATTTGAGGCGGGGAGTTGGGAAGCTCGACGATCCACCGCCCCCACTTTTCATTCAGTTTAGCATCATAATCGTCGTAGGGACTGCCGCCCACAATTGCCAATCTCAGATCCGATTCGTCCAATAAATCGAGCGCCGTCAGCACCTCTTCCACTCCCTTGTAAGGCCGGGGAGCCCCCGGAAACATCAACACTCGATATCCGCTCAACCCGTAACGATTTCGACTCGCGTCAGGGTCGTAATTTGCCGGGTCGAATAACTTCGTATCTTTGCCGTTGGGGAGGTAGATGCCGCCGAAACGCTCCCGCAGAAACCGGGTGTGCAACGTGACGCGATCGGCTTTTGACACCCATTTTTCGATCCAATTCAAATAAAAGGGATGGTCGGGTTGTCGCAAAGCGCCGTCGGCTTTTAACAGATCCTTTGCGAACTGTTTGACCGTCGGGCGATACTTCCAGTTGTCTCCTCCGTGCCAACTCAATTCCCAATCGTCGATATCCAAAAAGACCGGGCGACCCGTCTGCATTTTTTTGAGCAGCGCCAAACCAAAGCTGGTGGGTTTGAGCTTGTAAGCGTAAATGATATCTCCCGTGATTCGGGCTAGTAATTTTTGAGCCGATCGCCAAAATTGGGGATAAGACTTGGAACTCGGAATGGCAACGATTGGCACCGGGCTGTTGTCAAAATTAATCGGCGAACCGTCCTGGCAAAATCCCAAGATTTCGACATCATACCCAATTTGTCGCAGGGCTTGGGAAAGCAGAAAAGGGCGGACCGCGCCCCCCCATCTCCCGGCTCCACTGCTCGACAGATCGCTAACGATTAAGGAAATTTTCACGAAGTTTCTACCCCCGCCCGTCTGAGATTGATTGATCGGTCTACTTCTGCCCCCCGCCAACTCAACTTTAGGTTAACCTAAAACCTTGAAAGTGTCACGACTGCGATCGCCGGTACTGCCGAACCCGACCGACACATCCGGGAATCAATGTGGCAGGGCTGGGGCATTTTGGGGGTTTTTTAAACGGGCCACAACCGTTGGAAACTCAGGGTTCGGATGTCCCGGACTGAGAGAGTTGCAATTCATGGTTGACAAATTCCCCGATTTCCTTCGTAAAATGTTCGGTCGAAAAGATGGACTGACGTTCCTCTAAAGTTTGTCGGAGTTGTTGCTGCTTCTCGGGATGCTCCAACACAAATAAGATTTTTTCGACGGCTTCTTCTTCGCTGTCAAAAAATAAATCTCGATTCTCCGGCCCGACAATTTCGACCTGGCCGCCGACACTGCGGACGAACGGAATGGCCCCGGCTTTCACCATTTCGGCAATTGAAATCCCAAAGGGTTCTTTTTTGTAGTGAATTCCATAGCGACACTTGGCCAAAACCTTCACGTAGTCCGGGTAGGGTAAGTTTTGATACAACGTCACCCAATCCGAATTTTCGGCGACCATTTTTTTGAGAAATCGAACGTATTTCCAACCGTACAAGCCACCGCCACCCCCGGTGAGATAGAGTTGGACATCGTGGCCTTTTTCTCGAATTTTTTTGAGAATTTGAATCGCTTTGTGGGGTTGCTTGGCAACGGTCAATCGGCCGCTACAGATAAAGGCATTTTCTTTGAGTTCCCAGGGAATATTTTGCACCTCCAAAACGACGGGAGGGTAAATTACGGTTGACTCGATACCATATTCATCCCGGACTGAATCAGCCACAACGTAAGAATTGGAGATGGATATATTGCCTTTCATCCTATCATCAGAAAAGTGGGAAATGTTCTTATAAAATCTGTCGTCTTTGTCAAAAACGTTGATCCAGTGAATGTATTGAATCCCTCTTTTTCCCAAGTCGGCTGCATTGTAAGCTGACACCACCAAATCATCGTCTTGAGTTTGGGCTTTAAACCAACCGATAAAAGAATGATTGACCCACTTTTTGACCCCACTATTGTTGGCGATTAAAAACTGCAAGCTCTTCTGGGCGGCGCGTGGAAACATCGATTTTACGGCTACATTTTGGGGCGAAAGTTGGGTTCCATAGGCTGAATTGATCTGTTGGAAGTCGAGAGGAAATAAAGTTAAAAGTGTGACATCATACTGATTTTTTAAAGCCTCTAGAATCCACAGGCCGACACTTTCCGCCCCTCCCCCTGCAAAATTTGGGTAAAACACGGCAATTGAGGGTTGAGAAGCGACTTCTCGTGTGAATTGATCGCTGCTTGAGCCACTGGACATTCTCGTGTTTTCCTCACGCTTGCTCTAGTTTTTCATCGCCTTTCATTCAATCTGACATCTTCATCAACTTCCGTCACCCGCCAACTCAATTTCAGGTTGACCCAGAAATTCCAAAGTGTCACGATCGCGATCGCACCCAATTTCGCCAGATAAGCGCCGACACCCAAGCCCCAAACCAAGGCGTTGAGTATAACTACATTCAATCCTAGCCCCGCCAGACAAATTAAATTAAATTTTAACAATCTTTTAAACCTTCGATGCCAGCCGGACTGGCGGCGGGAGATGTCCCCGAAGGTCCAGCGGTCGTTCCAGAAAAAATTGTTGAGGAGGGCGATTTCCGCCGACAGCAGGGCACTCAGCGTCAAAGGCCAGCCCCACCCATCCAGCAATAAGTAAAAGATGGCCATATCCACCAACAGCCCACTCGTCCCCACGATCGCAAATCTTAAAAATCGACCCACCGGCCAGCGGGCCATCCGCAGCCGCAGCAGATGTTCGAGATATTCCCAATATTGCTTCCAAGTGACCTTGCTCTCCCCCTCCTGCCGTTCCTGGAACACATAGCCCACCTCCCGCACTGTAGCGATCTGACCCCGCCCGAGCACCTCAATTAACACCTTGTACCCCACCGGATTAAGATTGATTTGGGCGATCGCATCCCGGCGCACCATAAAATAGCCACTCATCGGGTCCGAAACCCGGCCGAGGACTCCCGGCAAGACCATCAGCCCCATCACCTGCGCCCCCCGAGACAGCAGCCGTCGCGCCAAACTCCAGTCGCTCACCCCGCCGCCCTCGACGTGGCGACTCGCCACCGCCAGATCGGCCCCGGTTTCCATTTGGGCCCACAATTCCAATAAGGTGTGCAGGGGGTGCTGCAGGTCCGCGTCGATGACCGCCAACACCCGGCCCCGGGCGATCTGCCAGCCCCGAATCACGGCCGTCGAAAGGCCCCGTTCCCCCCGGCGGCGCATCACCCGCAACTGGGGGTAAAACTCCGTCAAGGCCGCGGCCACTTCCCCGGTGCGATCGGGGCTGTCGTCGTCCACGACAATCAATTCGTACTGTCCGGGGATCGCCGGGTCCAACAAGCCGACGAGGCGATCGATCAGGATGGGGAGGTTCTGGCGTTCCCGAAACGTGGGGATGGCGACCGAGAGGAGAATTTCCGGTCGGTCCAAATCGGGCGATCGCGAAGCCGTCGGAGGAATCCGCAGCGGCCCCTCCGGGACGGGTAGAAGACGGCAAACCTCATCCGGACTCAAATTTGGTCGTCTCGTCTCCCCACAACCCTCGCCAGAAAAGGGATACATCCGCGCACTCCCACTCAACCTGTTATCTCACAAAGCGTAGAAATCATAAGACATTTATTTATGAATTTCAAGTCGATCGCCCAGATCGGGAGTGATTTGGGAAGATTTTAAATTCGGGATAATTCCGCGATCGCTACCGATATTTATCAAGGCTCGAAACGCCACAAAATTTCCCATTCTCCAGACGCGATCGCCCGCTTTCAAACAGCAGAAAAACGACTCAAGGTCAGCTCCAGTAAAAACTCGCCCCCCTCAATTCGAGCCGACTTTCCGGGCGATCGCCCCCTCAAATATAACGAATCAAAGTAATCCGTACAACCACTGAATCAGTTCCGGAGCACGTTTGACCCCCTCAATGCGATCGGCGGGCTTGCCATTTTTAAATAAAACCAGGGTCGGCAGCGCCATAATCTGGTAGGTGGACGCAATGTCCGGATATTTGTCCGTGTCAATTTTGACAATTCTGATTTGTTCTTTCATTTCTTGGTTGACCTCTTCCAAGATGGGGGCCATCATCTGGCACGGACCGCACCAAGTTGCGTAAAAATCGACCAAAACGGGAACGTCAGAACTGTCGAGAAGTTCCTGAAAGTTGTTAAACTGCTTGTGAACGGCCATAATCTGAACGGGTTCGTCGGTTTTGCTCTCCAATTATAGTACAGTCCCCCGAGTGTAAATTCCTCGACCTCCGGAAACAGTTGAGTCTCCCCCTTCACCGGCGTGGCTCGATTTTGGGGGGGGCGACTTCGAGGCGGTCAAACGGTTGAGAAAGTGGGACATTATTTTTTGAGGCGACATCCATCTCGGGGGCGAAATCCGCCCGGTTCTCGGAGATGGGAGGGGGGGTTGAAGGCGCGATCGCGGCACTGCGATCCCCCCATCGCTATATCATGGTTGAGTTTGAGCGTAAATTAAAGGAAAAACCGATATGGAAGGACTACCCGAACCCATGGGACGGTTGAACGGACAAGTCGCCCTCGTGACCGGGGCATCCCGGGGCATCGGCAAGGCGATCGCGATCGCCCTGGCCGGCGAAGGCGCTCGGGTTGTGGTCAATTATGCCAGTTCGAGCGCTGCGGCCGAGGAAGTGGCCGCCGAAATCACCGCTGCCGGGGGGGAAGCGATCGCCCTGAAAGCCGATGTCTCCCAAGCCGCCGAAGTGGACAACCTGGTTAAAAACATCACCGACGAGTGGGGCGGCATCGATATTTTGGTCAACAACGCCGGCATCACCCGCGATACCCTGCTGCTGCGGATGAAACCGGAAGATTGGCAGGCCGTGATCAATTTGAACCTGACCGGGGTGTTTCTCTGCTGTCGGGCGATCGGCAAACTGATGCTGAAACGGCGATCGGGGCGGATCGTCAACATCGCCTCCGTCGCCGGCCAGATGGGCAACCCCGGCCAGGCCAACTACAGCGCCGCCAAGGCCGGAGTCATCGGCCTGACCAAAACCCTGGCCAAAGAATTCGCCAGCCGGGGTGTCCTCGTCAACGCCGTCGCCCCCGGATTCATCGCCACGGACATGACCAAGGACCTGAAAAATAGCGAAGAGATCCTGAAATTCATCCCCCTCGGCCGCTACGGCGAACCCGAAGAAGTCGCCGGCCTGGTGAAATTCCTCGCCGCCGACCCCGCCGCCGCCTATATCACCGGCCAAGTCTTCAACGTCGATGGCGGCATGGTAATGGCTTAGGGAGTCGGGAGTCGGTATTAGGGAGTCGGGGAGGCCGAGGAAGCGGAGGAGGCCGAGGAGGCTAGTTTATATAAGATCCGTACACACTCCCCAATCATCTGAATATGATTTTCGCTTGTAGGGGCGCAAGGTTTGCGCCCTCGGGAATTGATTCCCAAGCGATCCGGATATCCCACCCTCCGCTCCCTCCGCTCCCTCCGCTTCCCCCGCTCCCTCTTCTCCCTCTGCTCCCTCCGCTCCCCCCGCTCCCCCCGCTCCCTCCGCTCCCTCCACACCCCACACCCCAACTCTGTACGGTTTCCACGAATTAGCACTCAGACCCCATGAGTGCTAAATTGACTATTTGGAGAGCTAAATTAAGGTTCCTATGGCGAAAATTGTAGCGTTTGACGAAGAGTCACGGCGGGCGATCGAGCGGGGCGTGAACGCCCTAGCCGATGCCGTCCGCGTCACTCTCGGGCCGAGAGGTCGCAACGTGCTGATAGAGAAAAAATTTGGTGCGCCGGACATCATCAGCGACGGGATCACGGTGGCCAAAGAAATCGAACTCAGCGATCCCCTGGAAAATACAGGCGCCCGGCTGATTCAAGAAGTGGCTTCCAAAACCAACGACGTGGCTGGGGACGGGACCACCACCGCCGCGGTTTTAGCCCAGGCCATGATCCAGGAAGGGTTGAAGAACGTCGCGGCGGGAGCCAACCCGGTGTCACTGCGGCGGGGGATCGATAAGACAGTCCAGCACCTGGTCAAAGAAATCGAAGCCCTGGCCAAACCCGTCGAAGGGAGCGCGATCGAACAAGTCGCCACGGTTTCCGCCGGCAATGACGCGGAAGTGGGCGAGATGATCGCCTTGGCGATGGATAAAGTCTCCACCGACGGCGTGATCACGGTGGAAGAGTCCAAATCCCTGACCACCGAACTCGAAGTCGTGGAAGGGATGCAGATCGATCGCGGCTACCTTTCCCCCTACTTCATCACCGACAACGAGCGGATGACCGTCGAGCTCGATAACGCCCGCATCCTGATCACCGACAAAAAAATCGGCGCCATCCAGGATCTCGTCGCCGTGCTCGAAAAAGTCGCCCGCGCCAGCCAACCGCTGCTGATCATCTCCGAAGACATCGAAGGCGAAGCCCTCGCCACCTTGGTCGTCAACAAGGCCCGGGGCGTGCTGAACGTCGCGGCCGTGAAAGCGCCGGGATTCGGCGAGCGCCGCAAGGCGATGCTGCAAGACATCGCCATCCTCACCGGCGGCCAGATGATCTCCGAGGAAATCGGTTTGAGCCTGGAGACGGCGGACCTGGATATGCTGGGGACGGCCACCAAAATCACCATCGACAAGGATTCCACCACCATCGTCGCCGGGGCGGGGAATAAGGGCGACGTCGAACAGCGCATCGTCCAACTGCGCCAGCAACTCGCGGAAACGGATTCCGACTACGACAAGGAGAAATTGCAGGAGCGCATCGCCAAACTGGCCGGCGGCGTGGCGGTGATCAAAGTCGGGGCTGCGACGGAAACCGAGCTCAAATCCCGCAAACTCCGCATCGAAGACGCCCTCAACGCCACCAAAGCGGCGGTGGACGAGGGGATCGTCCCCGGTGGCGGCACGACTCTGATTCACCTGAGCAAGAAGGTGGAAGAATTGATGGCGACGTTCACCATCGAAGAAGAGAAGCTCGGCGCCCAGATCGTGGCCCGGGCCTTGGAAGCGCCGCTGCGTCAGATCGCCAACAACGCTGGGGTGGAAGGCTCGGTGATCGTCGAGCACGTCCGCGGCACCGATTTCAACGTCGGTTACAATGCCCTGACGGGCGAGTTTGAAGACCTGATCGCGGCCGGCATCATCGACCCGGCGAAGGTGGTCCGCTCCGGGCTGCAAAATGCCGGATCGATCGCCGGAATGGTGATCACGACCGAAGCCCTGGTCGTCGAGAAGCCCGAGAAGAAAGCCCCGATGCCCGACATGGACGGCATGGGCGGCATGGGCGGCATGGGCGGCATGGGCGGCATGGGCGGCATGGGCGGCATGGGCGGCATGGGCGGCATGGGGATGATGTAATCCCGATCGCCCGTTCCGCAGTCCATTAAACCCGTAAAAACCCGGTAGAATCGACACCTACCGGGTTTTGTTTTGTCCGTCAGGTGGGTGATTTCAAGCGATTATGATAGGGTTATAGCTAAATCCGGTTCAATGCCCAGATGTCGAGCGATCGCTTTGACTCCCCCCCGGCGAAGGGGAGGGCTGGGGAATCCGCGATCAATTCCAGTTCGACACCGGCTCTGATATTCGTCAATTATGGGATGTTGCCAGTCAAAATCATGCAATTTGAAGATCCCAGCGGCCCCGTTCCTCTCGACTCGCCTCTCTATATTTTCCGACCGCCGATCGAAGAGCGAATTTACCGAGAAATTGAGCAACCGGGCAGTGTCATTCGCATCCGCGCCCCCAGAAAAATGGGCAAAAGTTCCCTCCTTTACAGAATATTGGCGCGGGCTCAACAGTGCGGTTATCATACGGTCAGCATCGATTTTACCCGGGCAGAAACTGCGATTTTGTCGGATCTGAATCGGTTTTTACGTTGGTTTTGCGCCGCCGTTTGCCATCACCTCCATCTCCCCCCTCAATTGGACGACTATTGGGACGAAGATATCGGCAGCAAAATTAGCTGCACGATCTATTTTCAGGATTATATATTGACCCAGATCGATCGCCCCTTATTTATCGCCCTCAACGAGGTAAATCATCTCTTCGAGTACCCCGGAGTGGCGATGGAATTTCTGCCGTTGCTGCGGTCGTGGTACGAAGAGGCGCGGCAGGTGGAAGTGTTAAAAAAGTTGCGGTTGGCGATCGTCCATTCGACGGAAATTTACGTCCCCCTGAAATTAAATCAATCTCCGTTTAATATCGGACTGCCGATCCGACTTCCTCCCTTCACGGGCGAACAGGTCGAAGATTTGGCGCGACGTCACGGACTGGACTATAAGATTGAAAAGATGGTGCCAAAATTGATGGAGATGGTGGGGGGTCATCCCTATTTGGTACGGCTGGCGTTGTACGACCTGGTCAGTTCGTCCGAGGGGGGCAAAAATGGCAATTATAACCGTCGCCTCGACACGATTTTCGACACCGCCACCACCCAAGCCGGGATTTACAATCAACACCTGTGCGAACTGCTGGCTATTCTCGAAGATCGACCGGAATTGTTGGACGGTTTGGAAGCCGTTGTGATGGCGGAAGGGGGAACCCAAATCGAACCCATCGCTGCCTACAAATTGGAAAGTTTGGGGTTGGTGAAACTGACGGGAAATCAAGCCACGATCGGTTGCGAACTCTACCGCCAGTATTTTAGAATTCTGTGCGAACGGGGCATATTGAAACAGCGATCGCGGCTCGAACAGTTGGAGGAGATGAACCGGGAATTGCAAAAAATGGCGAATGTGGACGAATTGACCCAAGTCGCCAACCGGCGCTTTTTCGCCTCCTACTTGCGAACGCAGTGGGAACAACACGCCCTGCGGGGGGACGTCCTCTCCCTGATCATGTGCGACCTCGACTATTTCAAAGCCTACAACGATACTTACAGACATATCGCGGGCGATCGCTGTTTGCAACTGGTGGCAAAAACCCTGCAGTCGAGCGTGGGGCGATCGTCGGACGTGGTGGCTCGTTACGGGGGGGAAGAATTTGCCGTCATCCTGCCGCAAACCACCCCGGTCGGAGCCCGACATATCGCCGAAACCATCTGCAAAAATGTGAAAGCGTTACAAATTGTTCACGAAACCTCTCTCACCGGCGAAAAAATCGTTACGATGAGTGTCGGAGTCGTCAGCATGATTCCGAGGCGAAACCTCGATCCTTCAACGTTGGTGGCGGCGGCGGATGAGGCGCTGTACGAATCGAAATCTCGGGGTCGCGATCGGGTCACGGCTAAAGATCTGACGGCCGCGCCCTTTCACCAACAACTCTAGTTTCTCCGACCCGCCGAGCGATCGCAATTTGTGTCATGAATTTATCTTATTACCAAGTCGGCGGCAGCCTCCGCAATGACGCTCCCTGTTACGTAGAACGGGCGGCGGATACTCAACTCTACGAAGCTTTAAAACGGGGGGAATTTTGTTACCTCCTCAACGCCCGACAGATGGGAAAATCATCTTTGCTGGTGCGGACGAGCCACCGTTTGCGTCAGGAAGGATATCTCTGCGCCACCCTGGACATGACGGTGATCGGCAACCAGGATATCACGCCGCAGCAGTGGTACAAAGGGATCGTCGCGGCCCTGTGGCAGAAATTGAAACTGATCCGAAAGCTGAATTTAAAATCTTGGTGGGCGGAGCGAGAAGAGCGTCCGTTCGTGCAGCGGTGCGGGGAATTTATCGAGGAAATATTGGGGCAATTTCCGGATCAAAAAATCGTCATTTTTATCGACGAAATTGACAACGTTTTGAAGCTCGATTTTTCGGCGGATGATTTCTTCGCACTGATCCGTTTTTGCTACAATCAACGGGCGCTCAACCCGGAGTACGATCGCATCACGTTCGCCATTTTCGGCGTGGCAACCCCGTCCGACTTGATCCGCGATGGGTGCGCTATCGCGAATCGCACCCGCACCCCCTTCAATATCGGGACGGCGATCGCGCTCCACGGTTTTACCCCGGAAGAAGCGGAACCTTTGGCGCGGGGATTGTCGCCCCGCTCGGAGGTGGGGCGATCGCTCCTCCGAGAAATTTTAAAATGGACATCCGGCCAACCATTTCTCACTCAAAAATTGTGTAAAATACTGACAACTATAGTCGCAAAAAAAAGCAAAAATTTTATCACAGAAAATTTCGATTTTCCCCCTTTTTGGATCGATTCTGTCGTCCGAAATGAAATCGTCGAAAGTTGGGAAGCGCGGGACGAACCCGAACATTTGCGGACGATTCGGAATCGCCTTTTTTCCGACTCCAACAAGGTCGGCCGGTTGTTGGGAATCTATCAAAAAATTGTGCGGGGAGAAGCGGTCAAAAGCGATGACAGCCGGGAACAGATCGAGCTGCGGCTGTCGGGATTGGTCGCCGTCAATGGCAACTATTTGCAAGTCAAAAATCGCATTTACGAAGCCGTCTTCAACTCGGACTGGGTGCGACGGCAACTCGACGACATCCGCCCCTATTCTCAGGCGTTGGAAGCGTGGACGGCATCGGGACAGAGCGATCGCTCGCGGCTGTTGCGGGGGCGAGCCCTGCAAGACGCCCACCGGTGGGCGCAGGGCAAAAGTTTGGGCGATCTGGACTACCAATTTTTGGCGGCTTCTGTAGAGTGCGATCGCCGGGAAGTGCAGCTATTTTTGGAAGCCAAGCGGACGCAAGAAATCGAAGCGCGGCTGAAACAAGAACAACAAACCGCGAAATTTCAGCGATTATTTTTATTCGCCCTCGCAACGGCTTTTTCCGTCGCTATCGTATTGGGAATATTGTTGTATTGGCAGTATTTGCGGGCTGTCGAAGAAGCCCAAAAAGCGAAAATCAATGAAATTAAAGCCCTGAGTTTGTCCGCCGAGAAATTGTTGTTTTCTCCGCACCATTTGGAAGCCTTGTTGGGGGCGATCGAAGCCAAAATAAAATTGAATGGGGTCGAAACTCCGGTGGAATTACGGGGCCAAGTCGATGCGATTTTGGGAAAAGCCATTTTCGATCCCACCATGCCTTTCAATCATTTTTCCGCCCATGAGGGGGTGGTGACGGCGATCGATATCAGCCCCGACAGCCGGACGATCGCCACCGGCGGTTACGACAAAATCGCGCGCCTGTGGAAGCGAAACGGCGAGTTACTCCAAACCCTCGACCACGATGCCAGCATCTACAGCCTGCGCTTCACCCCCGACGGCAAAACGTTGGTGACTTCCACGCAAAAAGGCACGATTTATTTCTGGCAGCCCGACGGCCGTTTGTTGCGGACTATTCCTGCCCACGACTCCGGAATTTGGACGGTGGCGATCGCCCCGGACGGAGAAACAATCGCCTCGGCCGGAGAAGATAAAACCGTCAAAATTTGGAACCGGCGGGGCGAGAATTTGAGGACGCTGGAGGGGGTCGAGGCGGTGGGTTTGGCGTTTTCTTTCGGGGGGGATAAAATCGCCCTCGGGACTCGGGAGGGCGAACTGCAAATCCGGACTTCTGGGGGTCAACTGCTGCATACCGTCCCGGTCCACCGAGATGCTATTAAAGACGTGGCCTTCGTGGAGTGGCCGGAGGAGGGGGGCGGCACCCGGGAGGCGATCGTTTCGGGGAGTCGGGACGGGGCGGTGAAATTTTGGGACGGCGAAGGCCGGTTGCTGCAAACCCTCCCCGAACCGGGCCGGGAAGTGTACCGGATCGCCGTCGGCGGGGGCGGAACGTGGATCGCAGCCCGCTACGAAAACGGGACGGTGAACCTGTGGAAGACCCCGGGCCTGCTCTGGCAGCAGTTTCAGAGTTCCCAGTCCACGCCCCAGGCGTTGGCCTTCAGCCCGGACGGCAGGTTTTTGGCCCTCGCCGCCGACGGCGGGACGGTGAAACTCGTGCCCCTCCTCCACCCCCTGCTGACGGTGTTGCCGGGACACGAGGCGCGGGTGTGGGGCGTGAGTTTCGGCCCGGACGGGAAAACCCTCGCCTCGGGGAGTGCCGACGAGACGCTGCGGATGTGGGCGGCGGACGGTTCTTCGGTGCAAATTTGGCCCCAGGGTGTCGGGACGGTCAAACCCCAGTTTTTTACCCCGAAAATGGAGACGGAATTTCTGCCCCGGCGGCCGCTGTTGGCGACGGGGACGAGCGGCGGGGGAATTCGATTTCTGGATGCGAAAACGGGCGAGTTGGTGCGGGAATTGCCCGCCGTCCACCGCAGTTGGTCGTCGGTGGCGGTGAGTCCGGACGGGGGGGCGATCGCGTCTTGGAGCCACGATCAAACGATAAAATTGTGGAATTTGCGGGGGGAGTTGGAGCGGACTTTGAGGGGACACGGGGGCGGAATTTACAAAGTTTTGTTCAGTCCGGACGGCAAAAAAATCGCATCGGTGAGTCAGGATCACACCTTAAAAATTTGGGAATCCGACGGGACGCTGCTGCACGATATCCCCGCCCACGACAATGCGATTTCCGGCTTATCTATTTCTTCGGACGGCACGAAAATCGCCACCGCCAGCCTCGACGATACCCTCAAAATTTGGAACTTTGACGGTCAATTGCTGCGGGCGATCGCGACGGGTTCCGGGGGGTCATTGTCCGTCGCTTTCAGTCCCGACGGCGACCTCATCGCCACCGGGGGAATGGATGGAAATCTGAGCCTTTGGAAGGCGGACGGCACGAAGTTGATAACATTGATTCACCACGAGGGCGTTATTTTCGATGTCGAATTCAGCCCGGACGGCCGGCGGTTGGCTTCGGCGGGAGATGACGGTGCGATCGCCCTGTGGAATGTGGAAAAACTGCGCGATTTCGACCCCCTTAATTTTGCCTGCGGTTGGATTCGGGATTATCTGAATTACAGCGATCGCGTGGAGTCGGAAAAGCGGAGTTTGTGCGATCGTGCGGAGGAAAAATGATGGATGCAGATGCCATTTTTAAAGTCGGCGGAAGCCTGGAAAAAGACGCTCCCAGCTACGTCATGCGGGCGGCGGATACGCTACTTTACGAATCCTTAAAAAGGGGAGAATTTTGCTACGTTCTCAACTGTCGCCAGATGGGAAAATCTTCCCTGCTGGTGCGGACCAGCTACCGCTTGAAAGACGAGGGATTTCGATGTGCGACCCTGGACATGACGCTGATCGGCAATGAAGACATTACGCCCTTGCAGTGGTACAAGGGAATTGTGACCGTTTTGTGCCAAAAATTCGGAGCCGGCCATTTCAATTTAAAAAAGTGGTGGAAAGAACGAGAGGACGTATCGCTGTTGCAGCGGTTGGGAGAATTTGTTGAAGAACTGCTGCGGTTATTTCCGGACGATCGCCTGTTTATTTTTGTCGATGAAATCGATAATATCCTGAGTTTAAATTTTCCCGTCGATGATTTTTTCGCCCTGATCCGATACTGTTACAATCAGCGGGCGATCGCCCCCGAATTTAACCGAATAACGTTTGCCATTTTTGGGGTCGCTTCCCCCTCGGATCTGATCCGCGATCGCCAGAAAACGCCCTTCAACATCGGCACGGCAATTCCCCTCTCCGGCCTGTCCCTGGAAGAAGCAAAACCCCTGGAAAAGGGATTGCAAATTCCCGGCTTCGATCCTCGGATATTACTGCGGGAAGTTTTATCTTGGACGGGGGGGCAACCCTTTTTGACGCAAAAGCTGTGCAAGCTGATCGTTTTGACGGTTCGGGACTCCCAAAAAATATCGGTTCAAACCGAGGCGGAACTGGTGGAAAAAATTGCGATCGCAAAAATCGTCGATAATTGGCACTTCCAGGACGAACCGGAACATTTGAAAACCATATCGAACCGCCTGTTGAGAAGTCCGAATCAGAGTGCCGGGGCGCTATCAGTCTATCAAAAAATATTGCAAAAATATTCGGTAAAATTTGACGGAAGTGCCATTCATGTCGAACTTTTGTTGTCCGGAATAGTTGAAAATTTGAGCGAAAACTTAAAAGCAAAAAATCTCATTTATGAATCCGTATTTGATTTGATATGGGCGAGAAAAAATCTGGAAAAAATCCGCCCATATTATCGAGAAATAGACGCTTGGATTTCCTCCCAAAAAACGGATGAATCTCGGCTGTTGCGCGGGCGGGTACTCCGGGAAGCTCAAGGTTGGGCACAAGACAAAAGTTTGGGCGATTTGGACTATCAATTTTTAGCCCGTTCTGCGGAATTCGATCGCCAAGAAGTGCAAAATGCCCTGGAAGCCGAGCGATCGCAAGCCATTCAAGCACAACTGCTGCAAGAACAAAAAAACAATCGGCTGCAAAAAATACTGTTGGCGATCGCCAGTTTTTCTGCCTTAATTTTCGCCGGAATTGGTGGTGTCGCCCTGTGGCAATATCAGCGGGCAAAAGTCAGCGAAATCCTCGCCACCGCTTTTTTTTCCGAAGCCCTCTTCGCCTCGGGTCAACAGTTGGATTCCATCGTCGCCGCCATCCGCGCCAAACGTCAACTACAAAATTTGATAGTCGGCGCGGACAAAGAAACAATATCTCAAGTTCAAAATACTTTGAAACAAGCTGTTTATGGAACCAATGAATTGAATCGCATCGTCGGACATAACGGCTCCGTTCTGACCGTTGACATCAGCCCCGACGACCAATTAATCGCGACGGGAAGCAACGATAAAACGGTCAAAATTTGGCGGCGCAACGGACAGCTACTCCACACGTTGAAACACGGGGGAACCGTCCACCGCATCGCGTTCAGTCCCGAGGGCGATCGAATTGTCGCCGCCAGTTTGGACGGCAACATTCATCTGTGGAGTGTCGGCGGAGAATTGCTCGCCAGATGGCGGGGACACGATGCCCCGGTGTGGGGAATTGACATCAGCCCCGACGGAAAATTGATCGCCTCTGCCAGCGGCGATAAAACCGTAAAATTGTGGTCAATTTCCGGGGATAAAAATTCGACTCCCGCCCTTCTCCGAACCTTGACAGGACACGATATCGCCCCCTGGAATGTCGCCTTCAGTCCGGATTCCAAGTGGGTCGCCTCCGCCGGAGTAGACACTACGGTTAAACTGTGGAAGGTGGACGGAACCGCCGTAAAAACCCTGGAAGGACACCGGATGCCGGTCTGGGACGTGGCATTTTGTCCCCCGATGAATTGGCTGGTTTCCGTCAGTTCCGATCGCACGTTTAAACTGTGGGATATGGAGGGAAAATTGCTGAATTCGGTGGAGACGGAAGATGCAATTATCGGTGTCGATTGCAGTAAAAACGGTACATTTATCGCCACGGGCGGTCAAGATAATGGCATCAAGATTTGGAAGCCGGACGGCACGTTGGTTCGCCCTTTAAAACAACATGATGCTGTAGTTCGGGATGTCGCCTTGCAGTCCGACGGCTTGATGGCGGCTTCCGTCAGCGACGATGGGACGGTGAAACTGTGGGGGCGCAACAGCAACCTGGCGAACCCCCTTTACGGCCACGAAGATACGGTTTGGGACGTGGCGACGAGTCCCGATGGCCGGTGGGTGGTTTCGGCGGGGGACAAAACCCTGCAATTGTGGGACACGGCGGGGAGGCGACTGCACACCCTCGCCAACCCGGAGGGACAAGTTCGGGCCGTCGCCTTCACCCCGGATTCCCGGGGGATGATCTTCGGCAGCAATGTCGGCACCCTGGAAATTTGGGAGTGGGGCGAGGGACCCTTATCGGAGATGCGGCGCACCCAAGTTTTGAACGGACACGCGGCGTCCGTGTATGCCGTCGCCGTCAGTCCCGACGGCCAAACCATCGCCTCCGCCGGGGACGACAAAACCATCAAACTCTGGACTCGAAATGGTGAACTCCGGCACAGTTTTTTCGCCCACGAAGAGAGAATTTGGAAATTAGAATTTACACCCGATGGCAAACAATTGGTTTCTGCCAGCGAAGATGGGACGGCAAAATTGTGGGATATCGAGGGCACGGCAAGGGCGACTTTTTCCCACGATGGGGTGGTCTGGGGGGTCGCCGTTCATCCCCACAAAAATCTGGTCGCTTCCGTCAGCCGCGACGACACTTTGAAGCTGTGGAAATTTGACGGGACTTTGGTGCGATCGCTTCCCGGAAACAGCCGGGGACTGACCCGCGTTGCCTTCAGTCCGGACGGCGAAACCATCGCCACGGCCGGGGTCGATAACACGGTGAAACTGTGGGATTTACAGGGAAATTTATTGTCCACTTTGCCCGGACATCGGGGGATGGTGATATCGCTGGCATTTACCGCCGACGGCGGGTTTCTCGTTTCCGGCGGAGACGACACCACGGTTATTTTGTGGAATTTGCAGCAAATGGAAACCTCGAACGAACTCGAATATGCCTGCAATTGGGTGCGGGATTATTTGCAAACCAGTCCGGAGGTCGGATCGGATTATTATCATCAGAATCAGTTGGGCGATCGCAGTTTGTGCGACGGGGTGGGCGATCGGCATCGAAAGGGAACCAATCCATTTATTCGCCACGACAATTAGCCGGAAATTGGCAATGGCAGACCGGGCGCAAACCCGCCCTCCTAAAAGTGTCAAAAATTTGCTATCATTATTAATATATAGCAATCAGAAACCATTTGTAAAATTGTCTAGCCCCCAAACCCCCAATACTGGGGGCTTTGAGTCGATCAATTTTTCACGAATCATTTCACACTGCTATAGAAGAAACTTTGAATACCTGCGGTGACAGCCATGCGTTTCCTCAACCCCAAAACCGATTTTGCCTTTAAAAAAATCTTCGGTTCCCAACAGAGTAAACCGATTTTGATCGATTTCCTCAACGCCCTCCTCTACGAGGGGCGAACCGTCATCGAAGATTTGGAAATTATCGACCCGTACCAAGCCCCGCAACTTCAAGGGATGAAAGACACCTTCCGGGATGTCAAAGCCCGCATCACGGGCAATAAAACGGTCATCATTGAAATGCAAGTTCTCAACGTTTTGGGATTCAAAAAACGGGTGCTTTATAACTTATGCAAAGCCTTTTCAATGCAACTGGATTCGGGACAAGGTTACGACCAAGTGAATCCGGTGATAGCGTTAACAATTACCGATTTTGAGATGTTTCCAGACCGTCCCAAAGTCATTTCCCATTATCAATTAAAAGAGCGAGAAGATGCAACGGATTATTCCGAAGATGACGATATCAAACTGGTGTTTGTGGAGTTACCGAAATTAAAAAAACCCCTCGAACAGTTGGAAACGGTGACGGATAAATGGATTTATTTTCTCAAAGAAGCGGGAAGTTTAGAAATCATCCCCGAGAATTTAAACGAACCGGCCACATTGGAACGGGCGTTTCAAATTGCCCAGTTGAGTTTGTTAAGTCGGGAAGAGTTAGATATTTTTGAACGCAAACAGCTTTTCCTACAAGACAGCCGCAATGCCATATTGAAAGCGGAACAGGATGCTTTACAGCAAGGTATGCAGCGAGGAATACAGCAGGGATTGCAACAAGGATTGCAAGAAGGATTGCAGCAGGGAGAGAAGCAAAAAGCCGAAGCGATCGCGCGATCGCTCCTCGATATTTTACCCATCGAAACCATCAGCCAGACGACGGGACTCAGCGTAGAAGAAATCCGGCAATTGAGATAATAATTTTGGGAGGAACCCACCGGGACGGCGACCCTCGCCCAGGAAAGGCCAAATCGAGCGATCGCACCGTATTCTGCTTTGCGCTGCTATATAATCATTTTTAGAGTCTTACTCAATCCATATCATGGCTAAAGACCTATTTCATGATGCCGTGAAAAATGCCTTAGAAAAAGGAGGTTGGCTCATTACCGATGACCCCCTAGAAATCAAGACCGGTGGTGCTACCGTAAAAATTGACCTGGGAGCCGAACAAATCCTAGCCGCAGAACGAGATAACGAGAAGATTGCCGTTGAAATCAAAAGCTTTCTTGGCTCCTCTAACATTTATGAATTTCACTCAGCCGTAGGGCAGTTCATAACCTATCGAATTGCCTTACAAGTCGAACAGCCAGAACGCACTCTTTATCTAGCCGTTCCCCTAGATATCTACCAACAATTCTTCTCTCTTCCATTTGTACAACTCGTTGTCGATCGGTGTGAAATTGCGTTAATTATTTATGATGCCGTTGAAGAGGTGATTTCAGAATGGAAAAAATAGAGCGCTATCGTTCCTATATCCAAGAACTTTTAACCGAACACGCCAAACCGTTTAAATCGGAGGGTGAAGCCCAAACGGAACTGATTTTTGATCTCCAACGCGACCATTATCAAGTCGTGCATACGGGCTGGAAAAACCGCAGACCTCAGTATGGATGTACTTTACACTTGTCGATTAGGAAAGACAAAATTTGGATACACCATGATGGAACAGAAATGGGTATCGCCAATCAGCTCGTCGAAAAAGGAGTGCCTAAATCAGATATTGTTTTGGCTTTTCGCGAACCTTTAATGCGTCCCTACACGGGATTTGCTGTTAATTAATTGGCAAGGTGGGCAATGCCTACCCGACTGAACCGGCTCGATATCTTACCCATCTAAACTATCAGCCAGACGACGGGACTCAGCGTGGAAGAAATCCAGCAATTGAGGGAATAATTTTGGGAGGAACCCGTCAGGACGGCGACCCTCGCCCAGGAAAGGCCAAATCGAGCGATCGCCACCCGAACCCTCACCCCCGAACCCTTCCACACCGACAGTGCCTCCCAACCGCCCCAAGTCGTCCCCATTCCCGACAATCCGACCCTGATCGCCCCCGCTGACTGGCTTTCACCCCCAAACTGGGGAACTTTACACCACCGTCAACGAACGGAATGGACTCGGGGATGATTGAGTCCCCGACTATCTGGCCCGCCTGCAATTTGGCAAATTTTACGGTTGGCTTTATGCTTATTTAAATTGATGATTGTCAATTCTTCCCGATTCCCGATTCCCGACTCCCAACTCTCTCTAATTGGCTGTGAATGAATATATTTATCAAGTTGGTGGCAGTCTTCCGACTGACCATTTTAGTTACGTCGAACGTCAGGCGGATGGCGAACTTTACGAAGCCCTGACGCGGGGCGAGTTTTGTTATGTTTTCAATGCCCGACAGATGGGAAAATCCTCCTTGATGGTGCGATCGCGGCACCGTCTCGAAGCCGATGGGGTGAGATGCGTCACCCTGGACATGACCCAGGTGGGCGGGGAAATGATCACGCCGGCACAGTGGTACAAAGGGGTGGTTGTCAACCTGTGGTTCGGTCTGAAACTTCGCAAGCAATTTGATTATAAAAAATGGTGGTCTGAGACGGAGGGGCTGTCCCTCATCCAGCGGTTGAACCAGTTTATCTTTGAAGGGGTTTTGAGTCAATTTGAAGGGGAAAATATTGTCATATTTGTCGATGAAATTGATAGCTTATTGGGGTTGGATTTTCCCACGGATGATTTCTTTGCTTTCATCCGATTTTGCTACAATCAGCGGGCGACCAATGGGGCTTACAACCGCCTCACGTTTGCCCTGTTCGGCGTGGCGACTCCGGCCGACCTGATCCGCGATCGCACCCGCACCCCCTTCAACATCGGCACCGCCATCAAACTCTCCGGATTCACCGTCGAAGAAGCCGAACCTTTAGCCGTGGGTTTGGAGGCTAAATTCGGCTGCGGAAAAGCCCTGCTTCGAGAGATTATCCGATGGACGGAAGGACAGCCATTTTTGACGCAAAAAATTTGCAAATTGATGATGCATTTCGTCCCCCAAACGGAAACCCACGGAAAATTACAAGGATTAGAAGCATTTTGGATCGAATCGATCGTCCACCGCCACATCATCGATCGCTGGGAATCCCAAGACGAACCGGAACACCTCAGAACCATCCGCAATCGCCTCTTTTACTATCCGCAATTCACCGGAAGATTGCTGAGTTTGTATCAACAAATTTTACATTTAAATTCCATCAAAGCGGACGACTCCCGAGAACAGATCGAACTCCTCCTCTCGGGATTGGTCGTCGAACAAGATGGCAAACTGAGCGTTAAAAATCCCATTTACAAAGCCATTTTTAATGAAACCTGGGTGCAGCAGCAACTCACCCAACTCCGACCCTATTCCCAAACCTTTGAGGCCTGGATTCACTCCGGAAAAACCGACCCCTCCCGACTGCTGCGGGGGCAGGCGTTGAAAGATGCCCAGCAGTGGACCCAGGGCAAAAGTTTGAGCGATGCGGACTATCAATTTTTGGCTGCTTCCGTCGATCGCGATCGCCAAGAAGTCCAACACGCCCTGGAAGCCGAACGGGCAAAAGCGATCGAAGTTAAACTCCTCGCCGAACAACAAAAGCGCCTCCAAGAAAAGAAAAATGCTCGACTACAGCGGCTGTTGTTGGGGGCCGTTAGTGGCGCCTTTATCATCACATTTGCCCTCGGTTTGGCGACCTTTTGGCAGTACCGAAAAGCCAAAATCAGCGAAATTAAAGCCCTCACCCAATCCTCGGAAAGTCTCCTCGCCCTCGACAAACCCCTGGAAGCCCTTTTACAAGCCATCAAAGCGACGCGATCGCTCCAAACCCTGCGATGGTCCGACCCCGAAATCAAGTCGGAAGTGCAATCGGTCCTCTGGCAAACCACCTACAGCATTCAAGAAGTCAACCGATTTTCGGGACACACCAGTTCAGTTATTGACGTTAACTTCAGTCCCGACGGTCGCCTGATCGCCTCTGCCAGCCAAGATCGGACGGTCAAACTCTGGAAGCCAGACGGCGAATTATTCGCGACCCTCGCCGGGTACGAAGATGAATCCTTTCGCTTCAATTTCAGTGCCGACGGTCGCTTTATCGGCACTTCCGGCCGGGATGGAACCATCAAAATCTGGCAAATTCATGCCACAAGTGCGACGCAATTGGCTTCCTGGAGAGCCCACAAACAATCCACCATGACGGTGGCCATCAGCCCGGACAATCGCACCGTAGCATCCGTTAGCATCGACGGAGAGGCAAAATTATGGACGATGGAGGGAAAATTACTCAAAACCCTGGCCACACCGGGGGAAGAACTTCGGGAAGTCATCTACAGTCCGGATGGTAAGCTGTTGGCGATCGGGGGTGGGGAGTTGGAGAACAATAGCTTGATTCAACTGTGGACTGCGGACGGGACGCTATTGAAAACCCTCAAGGAACATGAAGATCAGGTGATGGCGATCGCATTTAGTCCCGACGGCCGGCGGATGGTGTCCGCGAGTCGCGACAACACCCTCAAGATCTGGAATTTGCAAGGGGAAG
Source organism: Lyngbya sp. CCY1209 (assembly GCF_055795065.1). Classification (NCBI taxonomy): domain Bacteria; kingdom Bacillati; phylum Cyanobacteriota; class Cyanophyceae; order Oscillatoriales; family Microcoleaceae; genus Lyngbya; species Lyngbya sp. CCY1209. The sequence goes on along the minus strand of NZ_JAYFER010000419.1, from coordinate 6,174 downwards.
TCCTACAAACCCTCGTCGGCCACGAGGATGGCGTTTGGGATGTTGCTTTCAGTCCGGACGGGGAATATATCGCCTCTGCCGGTCGCGACCAAACTGTTCGGCTGTGGAAAAAAAGCCGGGTGGACGGAACCTATCACGCCGACCAAGTTTTTTACGGCCACGAAGGAGAGGTGGCGGGGGTGTCCTTCAGTCCGGACGGCCAGACGGTGGTATCGGGTAGCTGGGACCGGACGGTGAGACTCTGGAAGACCCGCCACCCCCTGATGGTCAGCTATCAGGCCCATGCGGATGAGGTCTGGGATGTGGTGTTCAGTCCCATCTCGGACGCGATCGCTTCGTCCTCCGCTGACTTCACGATCAAATGGTGGAACCGGGAAGGAGATCTCCTGCAAACCTTGACGGGACATACCGGAAGGGTCAATAAACTGGCTTTCAGTCCGGACGGAAAATGGTTGGCGTCCACCTCCAATGACGCGAGTGCCAAACTCTGGCGGACGGACTTTGAAATTCCGGGATCGGATGCCGCCGAGAAAACCTTCGCCGGACATCAAGGGGGGGTTTGGGGCGTTGACTTTACCCCCGACGGCCGACAACTGGTCACGGCGAGTTGGGACAATACCGTGATTCTGTGGAACCTTGACGGGCAGATCGAACATTCCTTCGACGAACACGGCGGGGGAGTTTGGGGCGTTGATGTGCGATCGGATGGGGAGATGATCGCTTCTAGCGGCCACGATAATACGATCAAACTCTGGCGTTTGGATGGGACTTTGATCGACAGCCTCACCGGACACCGGGACGGGATCTGGACTTTGGAATTCAGTCCTGACGGCAATTATATCGCCTCCGGAAGCCGCGATCGCACCGTCAACTTGTGGCAACTGAACTCAACCGGAGACAGCTACAATTGGGATCGAACCCTATTCGGCCACCGGGGGAATGTGATTGAAGTTGCCTTCAGTCCGGATGGTCAGATGATCGCTTCCGCCAGCGACGATCGCACGGTGGGAATCTGGAATTTGCAGGGCGATCGCATTCGCCAGTTGGGGGGACATCGCAGTTTGGTGAGAACGGTTGAGTTTAGCCCCGATGGCACAATTCTCGCTTCGGGCGATCGCGATGGAACGATCATTCTGTGGAATATCAACCCCATCCTGAACCTCGACACCCTCGAATATGCCTGTGATTGGGTGCGGGATTACCTGCGGCATAATGCCCGGTTAGAAGAGAGCGATCGTCGGCTTTGCAATTGATAATTGATAATTGATAATTGATAATTATAAAAATTGGCGATCGGGGGGGGTTGACGGGGGCGGGGATTTTTGATAAAATTGAAGTATCTTCTTCATAATGGGAGTGGTTGCGAAAATAAAATTTTTGTCACTATTTCCATTATGAGACAATCATAGCACGGCGGAAGTTTTAAATCAAACAATTCGGCAAAATTTAAATTTTTTTTTATATTTTGGGGATGCCGAAAAGCGATCGTCTGAGACAATAGAGCAGTGTGAAGTCATTCTGAAACAGATCTGGCCCCCAAACCCCCAATTCTGGGGGCTTTGACCCTGTAGTTTTCACTGATCATTTCACATTGCTATATTGCTAGATTTGGGGAACTTGCCGATGGATTTACCGTCTTTTTTGTGGCTGTGGAAGATCGCGGCTTGGTCGATGGGGCTTTCGGTCACGGCCTACCTGTTGCTGGCGGTGACGGGGGGTTGGATGTTCTACTCCCGCAAGACGAAACAACCCCGTCCCTCCGGACTGCGAACGACCCATTATATTGTCGGCGGCACGATGGTGGCGTTGGTGTTATTATTGCTGGCGATCGGCATTGTGGGCACCCTGGGACAGTACGGAAACCTCGGCCACTCGGTCCACCTCCCGGCGGGGTTGACGGTGGTGGGTTTAGTGTTGCTGTCTGCCTGGAGTGCCACCCAAATCGGGCCGAAAAAACCCTGGGCGCGATCGCTCCACATCAGTACCAATATCGTGTTATTCTTAGGTTTTGCGATCGTCTCCCTCTCCGGCTGGGTCGTGGTGCAGAAATATCTACCTTGACCGAAGCGATCGGCTAAAATAAGTTCATATCCATTCGTTGTAGCGCTTTAGCGCCTTTCTCTGGGGGGCTAAAGCCCAACAACTGTGAAAATCCGTTGTAGCGCTTCGGTGCCTTTCTCTGGGGGGCTGAAGCCCAACAACTCACTGATATTTAATCATGAAAAAGTATCTGATATTGGGGAGTGCTTTAATTTTATTTTTATCCCTCCCCGTTAGTTGTACAATTCCCGAGAACGAACCCGAACAATTGGGGGCGGGCGATCGCGCCGTCGCCCAAGAACAGAATCAAAATTTAGATCGGCTATTTCCCCCCGATGCCACCCTCGAAAAAGTGGCGGAGGGGTTCAAATTTATCGAGGGACCCGTCTGGCATTCGGACGGATTTTTGCTGTTCAGCGACATTCCCGCCGACCGGATTTATCGGTGGAAACCCGACGGGGAATTGACCGTATTTCGACAGCCCTCCGGCAAAGCCAACGGCAACGCCCTCGACGACCAAAATCGGTTGATTACCGGCGAACACGATAACCGTCGCGTCTCCCGCACCGAAGCGGACGGAACGATCATGACTCTCGCCGATCGCTACAATGGAAAACGCCTCAACAGCCCCAACGATCTCGCCCTCCACTCCGACGGCAGCATCTATTTCACCGATCCGCCCTATGGCATCAAATCGGAACAGGAAGAATTGGGATTTTACGGAATTTATCGCCTCGCCCCGGACGGAGAATTGACCTTACTCAACGATGAGATGATCCGCCCCAACGGCATCACTTTTTCCCCGGACGAATCCCAACTTTATGTCAACGATTCCCAGGAGGGATACATCCAAGTTTTTGACGTGGGAGAAGATGGCACGTTGGCGAATGGGAGACGCTTTGCGGAACTCAAAGATCCGGATCTCTCTGGTGTCCCTGATGGCATGAAAGTGGACGGTGAGGGTAATATTTACAGTACCGGACCTGGCGGCGTGTGGATATTTTCGCCGGACGGGGAGCGACTGGGTATTATCAGAGTGCCGGAAACCGCCGCCAATTTGGCTTGGGGCGATCGCGATCGCCGCACCCTTTACATCACCGCAACGTCTGGATTGTATCGAATTCGTCTGAATCGGGAGTAGAGAATGGGGAGTCGGGAGTCGGTATTAGGGAATGGGGAATAGGGAATAGGAAATCGGGAATCGGGAATGGGGAATAGGGAATGGACGAATGCCAGGGAGTCCCTACTTTTTTTGTGTGGGGAAAGTGCGATCGCATCCTCAACCGTTCCGGGAAGTGGTACAACTGATTGAAGTGATCGATGGGGTGCGATGCTCGAATCCGGCCCGATCCCACATTTTCAAATTTTAGGAACTTCCCACCTCGCGCATTTTTTTCATGAACGGCAACAGTTTCGGACGCTTGTGGATTTTGACGCTCACGCTTTCCGCCATCGGGGGGATCTTGTTGCCGTTGGGGGCGATCGCGACACCCGGCCCGAATCCAGACACCTGGAACCAACTTCAACAATACAGCCAGGAAGGACGAAAACAGAAATCCCGACAGTCCCAAGTCACCTCGGTTTCCCAACTCTCGGACGTCCAACCGACGGACTGGGCTTTTGAAGCGTTACAATCCTTGGTGGAACGGTTCGGCTGTATCGCGGGCTATCCCGACGGGACCTTCAAGGGAAATCGATCGCTGAGTCGGTACGAATTCGCCGCCGGAGTCTACGCCTGTGTTGATCGCATCGAGGAATTGATCGAAGCCGGAACCCGCGATCGTGTCACCCAAGCCGAATTACTGGCCCTCAAACGACTGCAAAACGAATTTGCGGCGGAATTGGCCCTGTTGCGGGGCGATATGCGGGGTATCGATGTCCGCCTCGACGAAATAGACGACAATCAATTTTCCGTCACCACCAAACTGCGGGGGGAGGCGATTTTCGCCCTCACCGATGCCTTCGGGGAAGATACCGGATCGGATCAAACTGTCTGGCAAAACCGAGTCCGCCTCGACTTCAACACCAGTTTCACCGGACGGGATCTGTTACTCACCCGCCTGGAAAGTGGGGACGCCGAACCCTTCAACGGGGGCGTCATCGGCCAGGGCACCCAGACATTTAATATAACGGACGATACCGATAACTCCGTGCGGTTGGCGAGATTATTGTACCAGTTCCCCGTCGGCGATCGCCTCAATTTCACCCTCGCCGCTAAGGGTGCCACCTGGGATGATTTCGTCCCCACCCTCAACCCCTACCTCGACGACTACGACGGCGGAAACGGTTCGCTGAGTGCCTTCGGACAGCGGAACCCCATCTACCGCCTCGGGGGAGGCACCGGGATCGGGATTAACTATCAGTTCGGCGATCGCAGTTTTGCCAGCATTTTCGGCCCCACTTCTCTATCCGTGGGCTATTTGGCCGCCGGCGCCGGGGATGCAACGGCGGGGACGGGACTATTCAACGGCGATTTTTCGGTTCTGGCCCAACTGACCGTCACCCCGGCGGATACGGTTCAATTCGCCCTCACTTATAATTACACCTATTCCACTCCGGGAAATTTCGGTTTCGATAACGGAGAGCAAAATGGCCCCGTATTCGATCGCACCACCGGAGAAGTCCGTATCGACGCCTTCAACGGCTATGCGGGCACCGGTATTGCTAACTCCCTCTACGGTTTGACGGAGGGGCTCAATCCCGCCGGTATCGCCGCCCCGGTTTCGAGCAACTCCTACGGGGTACAATTGGCTTGGCAAATTAGCCCCCGAGTGATTTTGGGCGCCTGGGGGGGCTACACCGCAGCCCGGGCGATCGGGGTGGGGGACGGCCAAATTTGGAATTATGCCCTGACGTTGGGACTCCCGGATTTGTTTCGGGAAGGGAGTTTGGGCGGCATCGTCGTGGGACGGGAACCGTACCTGGCCCATCTGGACGGGGAGTCGGGACGGGGCCTTCCCAACGATGGGTCCTGGCATTTTGAGGCGTTTTACCGATATCAGTTGACTGACTATCTGTCCATCACCCCTGGTATCATTTGGATAACCAACCCCAACCAGAGCGATCGCAATGATGACCTGGCGATCGGAACCGTGAGAACGACCTTTGCATTTTAGGGGGGGTGCGATATTTTTGAGTGATTTGTCATCGGATATACAGACATTGGTTACAATGAATTGTATACCAACGGTTGCGATCGGGGATCGGCGGCATTCAGCGATCCCCGACGGCCGTAACCGCCCCCGTCACCCCGGGAAAGTCATGGGGATCAATAAAAACTTTACAAATCGTAAGGAAGATTTCGGGCAAATTCACAAATTCCTCATCTTTTCTCTTTAAGCTGTGAAGACAGATAGAGATGAAAGATTTTAGAAGGAAGGTTTAACGATGTCTCAAGTCTTCGATTCCGTTCCCTCGGCTTATACCAATACAATTTTGTGCTACTACAATAATTCCACCACCCAACTACAGACCCTGCGCGTGACCAACATCCCCGGGTGGTACTTCGAGCGGATCGTGTTTCCGGGCGAACGGTTGCTGTTTGAAGCCGTCTCGGAAGCCCAACTCGAAATTTACCCCGGCTGTCGGGTGATTCAAAATTTGGCCCGGTTAGTCCCCTGCTGGCAACTGGCGGTCCAAGAGAGCGAACCGGCGAAATCGAAAACCGCCGTCTGCTCCGCATGAGTTTGAACTCTCCTTTCCCTTCCCTTCCAGTTTCCGCCAGTCTGATCGCAATCGTCGAGTTGGGTGAAATAATATCTGATGAGTAACTGTCCTTGTTGTTCGACCCCCTTGCTCCCCCACATCCGCCACGGCAAAGTCCACTGGTTTTGTCCCTCCTGTTGGCAAGATATGCCCAACTTCTCAACCCTCCAACAGGCGATCGCCGATGCCCACCACCGACAAAAACGGGCCGCTCTCCCCGATATCTCGGATTTTACCCTGAAAAGCGACCCAGTAGAATTGGGGGTGTAGGGGATAATTAACAATTAACAATTAACAATTAACAATTAATAATTGTTAATTTATTCCTGGGTGCCTCTATACTGGGGAGGGTAGTGCGATTCGTTCAGGAACGAAATAGGGCTGAAATGCCCGAAATAACTTCCTGGTAAGGCTTTCATCCCTCTGGAT
>NZ_JAYFER010000418.1:0-344 GCF_055795065.1 Lyngbya sp. CCY1209 | reverse complement strand
CACCAAAACTCGAAATCATTGAACAGTGCAAGATTGCCATTTCCGAATGGTTAAAGCCCATTGGACTCCAACTCAAGCCGGAAAAGACAAGAATCTGTCATACATTTCAAGAAATCGAAATTGGCGGAGAAAAAGTCCAACCGGGATTTGACTTTCTGGGGTTCAATATCAGGCAATATCCTGCCGGAAAACACGTCTCTGGGAAAAGTGGAGGAAAAGCCAGTAAACTCCTTGGTTTCGTAACCCACATAAAACCGAGCAAAAAGGCAATCAAAGCCCACACTGAAAAGGTGAAAGAGGTGATTAAGAAACACAAAACAGCACCTCAAGCCGCCCTGATTAAA
>NZ_JAYFER010000417.1:0-25490 GCF_055795065.1 Lyngbya sp. CCY1209 | reverse complement strand
CCATCCCCCCCAACCCCCATCCCCCCCAGCCCCCATCCCCCCCAGCCCCCCTTTGAAAGGGGGGAGTAAGGGGGGAGAAAGGGGGGAGATAGGGGGGAATCGAAATCTCAAAGTCCCCCAAAGTTGGGGGATTTAGGGGGCTTGTAGGAGGAAGACGATCGCCCTTAAAATATATAGACTCAAACAATAGTCAAATCCTATGGTAACAGGCAGGGGAATCAGAGAAGCGATCGCGACACTGAACGACTTGCAACGGCGTTTGGGACTCGTGCAAGCCACAAACGATGACTTTTTCTCCGAATGGACTGACGACCTGCCGTCCCTCACCGCCCAAGAACAAGCCAGCCTCGATCGCCTCAAACGGCGCTATGATTATCATCGCAGCGATGGTTTACTCTTAGAAGGTACGATCAACCTTGTCGTGACCGCACCCTTGCTGGAACTCCTGGGTTTTATCGATCCGCCCTTCCGCCTCAAATCACCTTATGGCATCACCCTAGAACTTGAAGAACCTGAAGAAACCATCCGAGGATTTATCGATGTACTCGTCCTACAAGAACGGCTTTGGATTTTGACCATCGAATCCAAACGGACAAGTATTTCCGTACCTGCGGCGTTTCCCCAACTTCTGGCTTACATGGCCGCCAATCCCAACCGTCAACTGCCCAATTACGGCATGGCGACCAACGGCGATGAATTTGTCTTTTTGAAGCTGGGAACCGGAGTCGAATACGATACCTCGCGATCGTTTTCGCTGTTTCCTCGCCGTCACGAACTGGGGCAAGTGGCACGGATTCTCAAAGCTTTGGGAATGCAGGTTTTAAACTCGCCCCCCTAGTCGCCAATTCTGGGGGGAATCGGAATCTCAAAGTCCCCCAAAGTTGGGGGATTGAGGGGGCTTGCGATCGCAAACCCTCCAAAACCCACCCCGATCCGCCGCCATCCCGGACGGAATCGAGCTAAATTAAATCACAGGAAGCGATCGCCAACGTAGGTACACAGGATGGGTAGAGTATCGGATCTGGAAAATCGAGGAAACTGTAGCCCCCCGCCCTATCCCCCCCTTTTTCCGGCAGGAGTCGCGATCGCCGGGTTCCTCCTCTTCGTCGCCTGTAACCGCATCCCCCCCGACCCCACTCAACCCCCCGCCGCCGAACCCGAAACCCCCGTCCCCACCCTGACCCTTTTGGGCGCCATGACGGGGGAACAGCAGAGGAAGCTGGAACTGGCCCTGGAACCCTTCGTCGAAGAAACCGGAATCCGGGTCATTTACCAGGGCACCCACGCCTTCACCACCCTACTTCCCGTGCGATACGAAGCCGGAAAACTGCCCGACATCGCCATCTTCCCCCAACCCGGCCTGATGGCCGACTACGCGGGACGGGGCCAACTCGTGCCCCTCGACAAAATCATCGATCGCGCCCAACTCGCCGCCGCCTACCCCCCCAACTGGCTGGAATTGGGCGGCGTCAACGGCAAAATTTACGGGATCTGGTATCGGGCCTCCGTCAAAAGCCTGGTCTGGTACGACCCCCAAGCCTTCCGAGACGCCGGATACACCGTCCCCGCCACCTGGGACGAACTGCAACAACTCTCCCGACAAATCATCGACGACGGCAACGTTCCCTGGTGTTTGGGAATGGAAAGCGGAGACGCCACCGGATGGGTAGGCACCGATTGGATCGAAGATATCATCCTCCGCACCTCCGGCCCGGAAATCTACGATCGCTGGGTCAAACACGACATCCCCTTCACCCACCCCGCCGTCCGAGACGCCTTTGAAACCTTCGGCAATATCGCCCTCGACCCCAAATCCGTCGTCGGCGGCACCCTCGGCGTCCTCGCCATCCCCTTCGATCGCTCCCCGGACGGACTCTTCACCGACCCCCCCCAATGCTACCTGCACCGCCAAGCCAGCTTCATCTCCAACTATTTCCCCGAGGGCGTCGTTTTGGGCGAAGATGCCGACATCTTCCCCCTCCCCCCCATCGACGAAGAATTCGGCTTGCCCATTTTGGTCGGCGGCGACGTGGTATCCATGTTCCGCGACACCCCGGAAGCCCGAAAATTGATGCGATACCTGGCCAGCCCCACCCCCCACCAAATCTGGGCGGAACTGGGGGGCTACCTCTCCCCCCACCAGGGAGTCAGTCCGGACACCTACCCCGACGAGGTGACGCGGAAACAGGCGGAAATCCTCTCGGAGGCGGATGCGATCCGCTTCGACGCCTCTGATATGATGCCGGGAGTGGTGGGCACCGGGACATTTTGGAACGGCATCACGGACTATGTGGAAGGGGAAGATTTGGATACCGTCTTGGAACAGATCGATCGCAGTTGGCCGGAGTCTTCGCGGTAGAAGGCGGGAGTCGGGAGTCGGTATTAGGGAATCGGGAAGAGAAAAGGGGGCAAATCCCGCGCCGCTACAATCACTCCCACAAATTCAATCTGTGAAATCTGCGTAATCTGCGGATTTCCTTACACTGTTATAAAGAGAGTTTGCTCTCCCTTAATTTGATGTCCCCGAAATGGTATTGATCCCTTGAACGCTCTATTTTCCATCGATCGCAGACAGCGACGCAGCCTCCTGACTTTATTTGTCGCCGGCCTATTTTTTTGGGCGGCGATCACCGCATTGCTGCCCACCCTCCCCCTCTACATCGAATATCTGGGGGGGACCAAACAGCAGATCGGTTTGGTGATGGGGGCGTTCGCGTTGGGACTGTTGCCCTCCCGGATCGGACTCGGGCCCCTGGCGGACGTGCGGGGGCGAAAGTTGGTGTTGGCGATCGGGGCGGCGGTGGGGATGTTGGCGCCCCTGGGCTATCTGTTCGTCACTTCGATCCCCCTGCTGGCTGCGCTGCGGGCGTTTCACGGCATCAGCATCGCGGCGTTCACCATCGGCTACACGGCCCTCGTCACCGACCTGGCACCGGACAACCGCCGGGGGGAGATCGTCGGATACATGAGTCTGGTGGCCCCCATCGGCATGGCGATCGGGCCAGCCCTGGGGGGGTTCATCCAGGCTTCGATGGGCTATTCTCCCCTATTTCTCACCAGCGCGAGTTTGGGACTCGTGGCGGTGTTGGGGATTTCCCAGGTGTGGGAACCGCCGAACGATCGCGCGATCGCATCCCAACCGGAATCGGGGCGATCGGGAATCCACAACTATCTGGCCCGTCTGGGGAGTCCCCCGCTGCGAATTCCGGCTTCGGTGATGCTGATGGTGGGGTTGATTTTCGGGACGATCGTCACGTTCATCCCCCTCTACATCCAAGATTTGGGGTTAAATTTAAATGCGGGCCTGTTCTACACCATGACTGCGATCGCCAGTTTTTCCGTCCGCCTGCCGATGGGCCGCGCCTCCGATCGCTACGGCCGGGGTATTTTTATACTGATCGGCCTGAGCTGCTATCTGATGTCGATGATTGTCCTCCGGTTCGCCGACGGCAATTTCGAGGTGCTGCTGGCGGGTCTGTTTGAAGGGGCCGCGGCGGGAATCACCATCCCGATGATGCTGACGCTGATCGCCGATCGCTGTCCCCCCCGGGAACGGGGTTTGTTTTTCTCCGCCTGTCTGGGTGGGTTTGACCTGGGATTGGCTTTGGCCGGCCCGATTTTCGGGTCGATCGCCGAGGTGACGGGATACCGGCAACTGTTCGGCATCAATTCGGGTTTGGCGGTATTGGCGATCCTCCTATTTCTCACCGGGTCCGCCCGAAACGTGCCGGAGTCCGTCCGCTTCGCCCTCGGCCGCGGAAAGGATGCCTACGCTTTGATGCCTCCCATTGGGACGGACTCCCCCGAAACGGAGTGGGAGGATGAATTGATCAAAAAATAGGGGCGATCCGCCGATCGCCCCTCCCCAGGCGAACCCGTCAAAAAACGTCCAAGAGCTAGGTGTCGGTGTTTAGGTCACGTCTGGCAGGTACACCCCGTAAATTGACGGTACGGCATACCTTTCAAATCCCCCGGGCGATCGCCATGAATTTCAAAGCGAAATCGTTTCGCCGCCCCGCTGCAAAGACGCACTCAACCCCCAGAGAATTTTTACCAATTCCGCCCCCACTTTCCCCGAAGAAGTCGGGCAGGGTTGATTGGTTTTGACGCATTCGAGGAAGCGATCGCAGGCCCGTTTCAACGGTTCGGCCGGCGGCACCTCCAGCACTTCCCGACGCTGCCCCGCCCCCTTCCAGGTTTCCCCGACGGCCTCCAAATGCCCGTGCAGCAGGGTCAGCGGGGACTCGGAGTCCAATTCGTCAAAAATCAGCGTCCCGCGGCTTCCAACCACCGCCAAGCGCCGCTGCTTGTCCGGATTGAGCCAGCACAGGTGAATGTAGGCGCGAAATCCGTCCGGGTAGGTGAGGGTCGCCATCACCAAGTCCGACAGGCCCGGAGTGGCGGGGAAAACCGGCGACGAACCGTCCTCCGTTTGCAGGGTGCGGTTCGGTTGCAGCCAAACCGTCCCGGTCGCCTGCACCGCCACGGGTTTTTGGCCCAGCCAGCTATTGAAAATGGCGATATCGTGGATCGCCAGATCCCAGAGGGCATCGACATCCCGGCGGATGGGTTCCAGGTGGGTGCGGGTGGCGTAGCCGTAGCGGAGTTCCCCCACCGCATTCTGGGCGATCGCTTCTTGGCCGCGTTCGACGACCGAATTAAATAGATATGTATGATCGACGAATAATTGCCGATTTTGTCGTTTCGCCAGTTCGCAAAGTTCCAGGGATTTCGCCGGGTTGACCGTCAGGGGTTTTTCCGCAAAAACGTGATATCCCCGCTCCAAAGCGGCAACGATTAAATCGTAGTGGGTGGAGGCGGGAGTGGCGATCGCGACGGCCTGCAATCCCGGCACGTCTAACGCCGCCGAGCAGTCGGAAAACAGCAACTTTTCGTTGAGTTGATATCGTTCTCCGATAATTTTCAACTGTTCCGGTATCGCTTCCGCCACCGCCACCACTTCGGAGTCCGGGTGGCTTTGAAAATTGCGGATCAGATGATTGCCCCAGCGTCCGGCGCCCAGGACGGCAACTTTGATCGGATCGGCCATAATCTCAAATCCTGATAATTAACCTTAAAAATTGGGGGGTGGCAGGTGGGGGGAATTTTAGATTTTAGATTTTAGATTTTAGATTCCTCGGTTCGGGAGAAGTTAGTCGTTAGAAATGAAGAGTGAGAAATTTCTCTCTTCTCTTTCCTCTATTCTCTTTCCTCCCTACACCCTACACCCTACACCCTACACCCTATCCCCGCCCACGGATAAAAATGCTTCCCGGGCGGCGGCTTGTTCGGCGGCTTTGATCGATCGCCCCGTCCCCTGGCCGAGTTTCTCCCCTTTGAACCAAACTTGCGCCGTGAATCGGGCTTCGTCGCCGGCGTAGCCGGTTTCTTCCACCTCGTATTTGGGCAACAATTTGTAGTTGCTTTGGGTCCACTCTTGCAGGGCTGCTTTGTAATTTTGTCGGGCCGGATCGTCGAAAATTTCCTTGGCGCGATCGAGTAAGTTCGAGTCGAGCCAGGGACGAACCAATTCCAAGGTATTGGTACTCAGATATAGCGCACCCAAAACCGCTTCAAAACAGTCCGCCAGACGGGATTCCTCTCCCATTTTATCGCGGACGGCGCTGCCGGCCACCAGCAAATAGCGCCCGAGGCCGTAGCCGTCGGCAATTTCGGCCAAAACGCGATCGCTCACCAACACCGATCGCACCGCTGCGAATTCCCCCACCGGGGCATCGGGGTACGTCTCGAACAGCAGTTCGGAGGCGGCCAGCCGCACCACGGAGTCCCCCACGAATTCTAATTGTTCGTAGTTCTTTTCGGTGGAAACGCTCGGATGGGTGAGGGCTAAATCCAACAACTGCCACGCGATCGGCGTTCGGGTCGAGAGTCCCAACCGTTCGACCACCTTCTCTAACTGATTCTGTCGCCTCGGATGACTGACTGCCTCGAATCGACGATCCAATCCGTTTGACCTCCAAATTCAGCCTTCTATTTTAAAGCAATTGCGATCGCTTGCCAAAATAAAAGCCCTCCCCTGGGCAAGGGGAGGGTGGGGTGGGGTCGATCAATTTTGCTCAGATTAAATAATGCTCTTTGAGCAGTGCGGTGATATCCTCGGGGGAAATTTTGCCGTATTTCGCCTTGGAAGGCATCATCACCATGTTGGGAGCATTTTTGCAGCGTTTTTGGCAACGGGTGGGGACGATTTCAATTTGTTCCTCAAGTCCGAGATTGGCGATCGCCGTTTGCAGGGCCGCGTTCAGTTGTTTTCCGCCTCGTTTGAGACAGCCGGATTTTTGACAGAGCATGATTTTTCCGGGCCGGGATTTTGAGCAGACGGTCGGGGGGGTTTCGGGGCGTTCTAAGGAACAGGCGAGCGGGCAAATTTGATGGGCTTTGACCTTGATTTTCTTGGATTTTATTTTTTGTTCGCCACAGACGTGGATCGAGTCGCCGAAGTGGAGGTCAAAATTCCAGGTTTTTCGCAATTCCTTGGAGAGCTTGATCTGAAAATTTTGTTCGCCCGCGTTGACAATAATTGCCTTCGGTTTTCCGTTCGATTTGCGGAGCAGATCGATAAAGGTCGCTTCCAGTTGGATGGAAGATGTTTGGGGGGTGCATGATGTCGTCATGGCTCTTTTTTGTTTATTCCGAAATATTTGCAATAGAAGCGGACAGAAATTCCGGACACAAGGCACTGTCCCGACCGGAGCGAGTCTCGTCCCCGTCGGCGAATTTCTGGATTGAAGGTAACATTACGAGATCCCGAAACTTGATTCAGACTCTTTTGATACCTTTTCTCAAAAAATAAGGGTGCGATCGCGGCATCTTTTTTATTCGCTCAAAAAATAGAAAATCCCCCGATGGAGACCGGGGGCGGTATCGAGTTCAACCCGTTTTGCAGAGGAATTGGGGGACTCTCAAACAAACCTTGAGGGCGCAGCGATCGCAGCTTTTGAGGGCAGTTTGGGGGGGGTTTTGCAGCAGCCAATCGAAGATTTGCTGAAGTTGGGTGAGGGAAATTAAACCGTACTGCCACAGCAGCATGGCGAGGGGGTCGCCCGGTTGTTTGTGTTGCAAGGCGATCGCGAGTTCGTCGCCGGAAATGGCGAGTTCTTCCAGGAGAAATTTCCGGAAAGCCCGGGTATTAGAATTGGTTTCCATGACGGCACTTGAGACTTAGAATTGAATGGGGAAATGGAGAGAGTAACCCCCGCCCGGGCAGGGGAAAAATTAAAGGTGTTGCGAGGAAGAATCGAGTTGTTGTTCGAGTCGTTCGATGCGATCGATCAGCGTGCGAATTAACTGAGCTTCCACGTCCGGAAGTTTGCCGTGTTCGAGGGGGCAACCGCAGCCGGTGCGACAAATAATTCGACCCGGAACGCCGACGACGGTACAATCGTCCGGCACGTCCTGTAGAACGATCGAACCCGCACCAATGCGGACGCGACTGCCGATCGCGATATTGCCGAGAATTTTTGCCCCGGCGCCCACTACCACGTTATTGCTCAACGTCGGATGGCGTTTTCCGGTTTCTTTTCCCGTCCCCCCCAGGGTGGCATTTTGGTAGATCAAACAGTAGTCGCCGACAATCGCGGTTTCTCCGATGACGACACCCATGCCGTGGTCGATAAAAACGCCCTGTCCGATGGTGGCGCCGGGGTGAATTTCGATCCCCGTCAAAAACCGGCCGATGTGGGAGAGAAAGCGGGGCAAAACCGGAATTTGGCGGCAGTACAGCCAGTGAGAAATTCGGTGCATCGCCAGAGCGTGCAAGCCGGGATAGCAGCAGAGCACTTCCAGCCCATTTCGAGCCGCCGGGTCCCGTTCAAAAATAATTTGAAAGTCGGCCCGGATGGTTTCCCAAAGGGAGCGGACGGGGGCGGCGGATTTGGGAAAGTGGGCGACGGGAGTCGGGCCGGATTTCCATCGCTTTTTTTTGTGCGTTTCATGCAAAGGAAAGGGTTGTAACATGAGTAAAGGTGATTGACATCTAGAGCGGGTGTTGTTGTATTGCTTATATCAAAGACTCTTTTCCGATGGGCCGCAGCGGACATCGATTAGATTGATTAGTTAATTACCCTGTACTCAATTTTTTGTGACCCCGACTCTCGGGGAATTTGAGGCGATCGCCAAAAATTTTTTGGGGTGGGGGGGCGGGTATTTTGGGCGGGGGGGACGGGTGTTTTCGAGTCCGGGGTGCGGGGTTTTGCACTCAGGTGCGATCGCGGCGAAAGTCCGATGGGGTCTGGGATTGGAGTGGCAAGAGTCGAAAATTTGGGTTTCAACTCAAATTGAAAAGATCCGCAGGGTGCGATCATATGATAGATGGGGGTGGGAGGATTTTTTTCCGAATTAACATTAAAAAAATCTGCACTTGTTTGAATTCCCCACAGAAACGGTTAAAATAGATACAGAATTGAATTCCGTGACAGCACTGGGGAAAGCCGAAGCGCCGACTCCAGTCTTTTTTGCCGGCGGGGCGATCGGATCGGGATGCAAACTGAGTAAAATCGGAAAAAAAAATAAACGTCTGATACTTTGGCTACAGACTCATCTTACAGTAAGTATAAAGACGCAGGTTAATTTTAAAAAAATCGACAAATGTGAGTCCGAGGTGAGTACAAAGGGGGGTGGCGATCGCACCCCGGCAAAACCCCCGGCAAACTCCCGCCCCATCGAGATTTGGGGGTGAGTACATCGGCGCCAGTGTCCCCCCGCAAAAACACTGGGACCCCCACAGAAAAATACCCGCCCCCCATCCCGCAAAAAAAAATAAACCCCACCAGACCGGGAGTTTCGGCGGTGAGTGCATCTCTAATTATATTAATAAATAAAATCTGCGATCGCTTCCCAATCCGCCCGGACGGGGGGTGCTATAACTTCATCAACGCCGGGATACCAGTCCGGGCCAAAGCTAACTTTATTTTCGACGAATTGAAGATTTGGAAATCTCGCAACATTCCCCCGGGGGAAAGAGTATTTCCCACTCAAGTTTACACGGCCAAAATGGATGGGTCAAACCCCAACTGACCCCCCGATGTCCACCTTTACCCACGGAATTCAATGACACCGATAACCGATACCACGACGGAGATCCGAACTCCCACCGTTAAATCCGGGGGTTGCAACTGCGGTGCGACCCCAACCGAAGAAATCCAAGATCAAAAACTGCGGGAACGCATCGAAAAACACCCCTGCTACAGCGAAGACGCCCACCATCACTATGCCAGGATGCACGCTGCTGTTGCGCCGGCTTGCAACATTCAGTGCAACTATTGTAACCGCAAATATGACTGCGCCAACGAAAGCCGCCCGGGCGTCGTCAGCGAACTGCTGACCCCCGAAGAAGCCGCCCACAAAGCTTTAGTGATCGCCGGAAAAATCCCCCAGATGACCGTGTTGGGAATTGCCGGCCCCGGCGACCCCCTCGCCAACCCGGAACGGACGTTCCGCACCTTTGAATTGGTGGCGGCACAGGCGCCGGACATCAAATTATGTCTGTCCACCAACGGCCTGATGTTGCCCGATTACATCGATCGCATCAAAGAATTGAACATCGATCATGTCACCCTGACAATTAACATGATCGACCCCAAAATCGGCGAAAAAATATATTCCTGGGTGCACTACCGCCGCAAGCGCTATCATGGCATCGAAGCGGCGACGATTCTCCGCGATCGCCAAATGGAAAGTTTGGACCTGCTGCGGGAAGCCGATATCCTCTGCAAAGTCAACTCCGTGATGATTCCGGGCATCAATGACGAACACCTAGCGGAAGTCAATAAAGTCATCCAATCCAAGGGCGCATTCGTACACAATATCATGCCCCTAATTTCCGCCCCCGAACACGGAACCTACTTCGGCCTCAACGGACAGCGCGGCCCGAACCCCAAAGAGTTGAAATCCCTGCAAGATCAATGTTCCGGCAACATGAAGATGATGCGCCACTGCCGCCAGTGCCGCGCCGACGCGATCGGATTGTTGGGAGAAGATCGATCGCAGGAATTTAGCAAACAGAAAGTCATGGAAATGAAGGCGGAATATGACCTCGAAAGCCGCCAAAAAGTCCACGCCGGCATCGACAAATTCCGGGCGGAAATCAAAGCCGCGAAACAGCAGTTGGCGGCGATGAAAACAGCCGGCGATCGGGAAATTCCCCAACCCCCCACCGAAAAAATTCTGTTAGCCGTCGCCACCAAAGGCAGCAACCTCGTCAACCAACATTTCGGCCACGCCAAAGAATTCCAAATCTTTGAAGTGGACGGCAGCGAAGTCCAATTCATCGGACATCGCAAAGTCGATCACTATTGTCAAAGCGGATACGGCGAAGAAGCCACCCTCGACCATATTATTGAAGCGATCGCGGACTGCAAAGGTGTCCTCGCCTCCAAAATCGGAGACTGCCCCCAAGAACGCCTCCGAAAAGCCGGCATCGAACCCTTTGAAGGGTACGACACCATCGACAAATTGGCGATCGCCTTCTACGACCAATATCAGGGAGTCGGGAGTCGGGAGTAGGAAGTCGGGAATTGGGAACTGAAACCGCCCGACTCCAAGGGCGATACTTACATCTCTAAACCGTCAAGAAGTGTCACCCGTAGGGGCGCAAGGCTTGCGCCCTCCTTCCCCAAAAATTAATAATTGACAATTGTTAATTATTAATTATTAATTGTTAATTGGAAGATCAGCCATGAGTGATTGTATTTATTTTGACAACAACGCCACCACCCGCATCGACGAAGCGGTTGTCGAGGCGATGCTGCCCTACCTGACGACCTTCTACGGCAACCCTTCCAGTATGCACAGCTTCGGCGGACAGGTGGGGCGGGCCACCAAACAGGCCAGAGAACAGGTCGCCGCCCTCCTGGGGGCTGACGACACGGAAATCGTCTTCACCAGTTGCGGCACCGAAGGCAACAACGCCGCCATCCGCGCCGCCCTGCAAGCTCAACCCAACAAACGCCATATCATCACCACCCAAGTCGAACATCCGGCGGTTTTGAACGTCTGCAAACTGCTGGAGAAAAAGGGTTACAGCGTCACCTACCTTTCCGTCAACGGCGAAGGACAGATCGACCTCGACGAACTCGCGGCGTCCCTGACCGATGATACCGCCCTGGTTTCGATGATGTACGCCAACAACGAGACGGGGGTGATTTTCCCCGTCGAAGCGGCGGGGGCGATGGTCAAAGAACGCGGCGCCACCTTCCACGTCGATGCGGTGCAGGCGGCGGGGAAAGTCCCCTTCGACCTGAAAAATAGCACCATCGATCTGCTCACCCTCTCCGGGCACAAACTGCACGCCCCCAAAGGCATCGGGGCGCTGTACGTCCGCCGGGGCGTGAGATTCCGCCCCCTGCTGATCGGCGGGCACCAGGAGCGGGGCAGGCGCGGCGGCACCGAAAACGTGCCGGGAATGGTCGCCCTCGGCAAGGCGGCGGAACTGGCCCGGGCTGCGTTGCCCAACGTCGAGGAAGAACGGCAATTGCGCGATCGCCTCGAGTGGAACATCCTCGCATCCATACCCAACACCGCCATCAACGGCGACCCGGTGCACCGCCTCCCCAACACCACCAACATCGGTTTCAAGTACATCGAAGGGGAAGCGATCCTGCTCTCGTTGGACAAATACGGCATCTGCGCCTCCTCCGGTTCGGCCTGCACCTCGGGCTCCCTGGAACCCTCCCACGTCCTGCGGGCGATGGGACTGCCCTACAGCGTCCTCCACGGTTCCATCCGCTTCAGCATCTCCCGCTACACGACGGAGGCGGAAGTCGATCGCGTCCTGGAAGTGCTGCCGGAAGTGGTGGAACGCCTCCGCCTCCTGTCTCCGTTCAACAGCGACGAGGCGGGATGGTTGCAAGAGCAGGAAAAGGCGGCTTTGACGCACTGAAGATGGGGGGCGGAGGGAGAATTCGGGAGTTGGGAGTCGGGAGTCGGGAGTCGGGAACTCCGGGAGCGGAGAGGCGGGTTGAACATCCGCACCGCTTGGGAATTAATTCCCGAGGGCGCAAGCCAGGGGCCCCTACCAGCGAAAATCATATTCAGATGATTGGGGAGTTTGTACGGATCTGAAATCAACTTGCCTCCTCTGCCTCCTCTGCCTCCTCTGCCCCCCCTGCCCCCTCTGCCCCAAATTAATTGCTGACAGACTCTTATTATTGGTAGAAAAAAGATGTGGGATTATACTGAAAAAGTGATGGAGCATTTCCAGAACCCTCGCAACCAGGGGGTTATTGATGAAATCTCCGAGGGCGAACGGATCGTTACGGGAGAAGTGGGTAGTATTGCCTGCGGGGATGCCCTGAAACTGTATTTGAAGATCGACGAAAGCACCCAAACCATTTCCGACGCCCGCTTTCAAACCTTCGGCTGTGCCAGCGCGATCGCCTCCTCTTCGGCCCTGACGGAATTGTTGAAAGGGGTTCACGTTGATGATGCCCTGAAATTGAGCAACAAAGAAATCGCCGACTATTTGGGGGGATTGCCGGAGGAAAAAATGCACTGTTCCGTGATGGGACAGGAGGCGTTGGAGGCAGCGATTTACACTTACAAAGGCATTCCGCTCGACACCCACGAAGAGGATGAAGGTCGGGTGATCTGTACCTGTTTCGGCATCACCGATGCCAAAATTAAGCGTATCGTCCGGGAAAATAATTTGACGACGGCGGAACAGGTGACGAATTATGTTAAAGCCGGGGGCAGTTGTACGAGCTGTCTGGCCGATATCGACGATTTGATCGCCGAAGTTGTCGAAGGCGGGGGAGAAACAGTGGAAGTCGCCGCGCCGACGATCGCACCCAATTCCCCGAAACAACCCCTGACCAACCTGCAAAAAATGACCTTGATTCAGCAGGTGATCGCGGCGGAAATTCGCCCGATTTTGGAGGCCGACGGCGGGGACGTGGAACTGTTTGACGTGGAGGGCGATCGCGTCAAAGTGATTCTCAAAGGCGCCTGCGGTTCCTGTTCGAGCAGTTTGGCGACTCTCAAATACTCGGTCGAAGCCCGACTCCGCGATCGCGTCGCCCCCACCCTCACCGTGGAATCAGTATAAAACAAAACTCGGGGAAATTTGAGGCGAAAAACAAACACAATCTTAAATTTCTCCGAAGCGATCGCGGCGGACAGTTTCCAACCCAATGCGGATGAGAGCCTGTCCCCAACAACCAAAAGCGCGTTGATGCGATCGCCAAAAATGTCGCCGCCAGCCCATCTAGGAGTCATTCAGGGGGAAAACAAAACTAATGAAACTCACCCAAGGAAAAATTGCCGAACTCCTCAGCGAACCCGGATGCGAACACAACCACAAAACCGGGGACGGCAAAAATAAAGCCTGTCAGCAACAAGCCAAACCCGGAGCAGCCCAGGGGGGTTGCTCCCTCGACGGCGCCACCATCGCCCTGATTCCGATCACGGACGCGGCCCACCTCATCCACGGCCCGATGGGTTGCTCGGGGAACTCCTGGGGATCTCGCGGCAGCCTCTCCTCCGGCCCGACCACCTACCAGATCGGCTTCACCACCGACCTGAGCGAAAATGACATCATCTTCGGGGGCGAAAAACGGCTCTACAAAGCCATTAGCGAAATCGTCACCCGCTACCATCCCGCCGCCGTCTTCGTCTACTCCACCTGCGTCCCCGCCCTAATCGGAGACGACATCAACGCCGTCTGCGAAGCGGCCCGCAAGAAATACGAAACCCCCGTCATCCCCGTGCACGCCCCGGGTTTCGTCGGCAGCAAAAACCTCGGCAACCGCCTCGGCGGGGAAGCCCTGTTGGATCACGTCGTCGGCACCGCCGAACCGGAATACACCACCCCCTACGATATCAACCTGATCGGAGAATACAATATCGCTGGGGAAATGTGGGGCGTTCTCCCCCTATTTGAAAAAGTCGGCATCCGCGTCCTCTCCAAAATTACCGGCGATGCCCGATACCAAGAAATTTGCTACGCCCACCGCGCCAAACTTAACGTCATGATCTGCTCGAAAGCGCTGATCAACATGGCGCGGAAAATGGAGGAAAAATACGGCATTCCCTACCTCGAAGAATCCTTCTACGGCATCGAGGATATGAACCGCTGTTTGCGGGATATCGCCGCCCATTTCGGAGATCCCGCCCTCATCGAACGGGTGGAAAAAGTTATCGCCGAAGAAACCGCCCAATTAAATATTACTCTCGCACCTTACCGCGATCGCCTGAAAGGAAAGCGGATGGTTCTTTACACCGGCGGCGTTAAAAGTTGGTCGATCATTTCGGCAGCTAAAGATCTCGGCATCGAAGTCGTCGCCACCGGCACCAAAAAAAGCACCGCCGAAGATAAAGCCCGCATCAAAAACCTGCTGAGTCCCGACGGCATCATGATGCAAAAAGGCAACGCCGAAGAATTGCTGAAAGTGATCGCCAAAACCCATGCGGATTTATTGGTCGCCGGAGGCCGAAACCAGTACACCGCCCTCAAAGCCCGCATCCCCTTCCTCGACATCAACCAAGAACGCCACCACGCCTATTCGGGATACACGGGCATGGTGGAAATGGCCCGGGAATTGGACGAAGCCATCCACAGTCCCATCTGGGAACAAGTCCGGCGTCCGGCGCCTTGGGAAAGTGAAAAATGAAAAATGAAAAGTGGGAAGAAACCGGGTTTCTAGAAGCATTTCGATTTCTTACCCCAGTCTCGGGTAGAAACCCGGTTTCTAAAACCCCAGAGCACCGAGCACACCCCAATTCACACCCTTCCCATGACTACTATCTGTAAACCTAAAAAATCTGTCGCGGTTAATCCTCTTAAACAGAGTCAACCTTTGGGCGCCTCCCTCGCTTTTTTGGGAATCAAAGGAATGATGCCGCTGTTTCACGGTTCCCAAGGCTGCACGGCTTATGCCAAGGTGCTGCTAGTGCGACACTTTCGGGAGGCGATCCCGTTATCCACCACGGCGATGACGGAAGTTAGCGCTATTCTCGGTGGCGAGGATAATGTGGAAACGGCTATTCTTACCCTTGTTGAAAAGGCAAAGCCCGAAATTATCGGGTTGCTGACGACGGGACTCACGGAAACTCGGGGGGACGATATGCCCCGGATTCTTAAATCCTTCCGCGAGGAACATCCAGAGTTGGAAAATTTGGCGATCGTTTCGGTTTCGACACCGGACTATAAAGGCGGGTTGCAGGAGGGGTATGCGGCGACGGTGGAACAGATCGTTACGGCGGATTACGGGGCGGCAAATTCTCCGGATTCAGATACCGATACTCGCCCGCAAGTGACGATTTTACCCAGTTCGATGTTTTCTCCCGGGGAGGTGGAGGAGATTAAAGAAATCGTTTCCGCCTTCGGGTTTAAACCCCTCGCGGTTCCGGATCTTTCCACGTCGATGGACGGGCATTTGGAAGATGATTTTCGCGCCATTACTTCCGGCGGCGCGACGTTGGAGGATTTGCGGCGGTTGGGGCGATCGCACTTTACCCTCGCCCTCGGAGAAAGTATGCGATCGCCCGCCGTTGCCCTCCAAAAGCGCTTCGGCACCGATTACGAAGTTTTCCCCCGGTTGGCGGGTTTGGGAGCCGTGGACGAGTTCCTGATGCGGCTGTGTCGCCTGGTTTCTCCGGACAAGAAATCGATCCAATCCGATGATGTCCCCGCCCAATTTCCTCGCCAGCGGCGTCAGTTGCAAGATGCCATTCTCGACACCCATTTCTATTTCGGACGCAAGCGAGTTTCCCTCGCCCTCGAACCCGATTTACTCTACCAAGTCAGTTGGTTACTGCACGAAATGGGGGCGGAAATTCAGGCGGCTGTCACCACGACGAAATCTCCGTTGTTGGAACAACTGCCCTTGGAAAGTGTCACGATCGGGGATTTTGAAGATTTCGAGGAATTGGCAAAAGGGTCGGATTTGATTATTGCCAACTGTCAGGCTAAAGTAATTGCCGATCGCTTGAATGTTCCCCTCTACCGCATGGGCTATCCGATTTACGATCGCCTCGGAAATGGCAGCCGCTGTTTGGTGGGATATCGCGGCACGATGCAATTCCTGTTCGACGTCGGCAACCTATTTCTAGAAACCGAAATGTCCCACCACCCCACCCCGGCGGGATTGCATTGAAATCATTAAAATCTCCCCCCTTTGTAAGGGGGGCCGGGGGGGATCGCCTCCCCCCTTTGTAAGGGGGGCCGGGGGGGATCGCCTCCCCCCTTTGTAAGGGGGGCCGGGGGGGTGCGAGGGGGGGACAAAGGGGGGTTGGGGGGGATGGCTCCCCCCTTTGTAAGGGGGGCTGGGGGGGATCGCGATCGCGCGACAGTCAAACCGGCGGAATCTGATATTACCCATCTCTTTTTATTGAAAAAAAGGAGAAAAACCATGAAAATTGCATTCACAACAACCGACAATATTCACATCGACGCGCACTTCGGCTGGGCGAAACAGATGGATTTCTACGAAGTCGATACCGAAGGGGCGACGTTCCTGGAAACCGTCCAATTTGGTGGGGATCTCAAAGAGGACGGCAACGAAGATAAACTCGTGCCGAAAGTCTCCGCAGTGGAGGGATGTACCCTCGTTTACGTTGCCGCGATCGGGGGCGGTGCCGCCGCCCGACTGCTGAAAAAAAATGTCACCCCCATCAAAGCGAAAACCGAATCGGACACCATTTCCGAAACCATCGACGAACTGATTCAAACCCTGAACGGGAGTCCGCCCCCTTGGCTGAGAAAAGCCCTGTCTCTGGGGATGAAAAAAGAGGCGGTTTTGAGTTTTGAAGAGGATTGATAGTCGTCAATTTGTGATATTATAGAGAGGAGACAAAACGATGATTCAGGCGAGCGAAAAAGTTCCCACCCCGGAAGCGATCGCGGAACTGAAAAAGAAAGTCCGGAAGCTCAATACCAAAGCCAGCCAAATAAAAATGGATCTGCACGACATCGCCGAAGGGTTGCCCGAAGACCTGGACAAACTGCCGGAAACGGCGGCCAAAACCTACGAGATATTTTGCGAGTTGGAGCGACTCAGACAAGAACTGAAAGAATTAGAAAAATAACAGTAATTATCCCATCGAAAAGGAGGTGCGAGGAGTGTCAGAACTGACGCCGACGGAACTCGAACGGTACAGCCGACAAATTCAACTCCCCGGTTTCGGCGAAGATGGACAAGCCGCCCTGAAAAATTCCACCGCCTTGGTGACGGGGGTGGGGGGTTTGGGGGGGACCGTTGCCCTGTATTTGGCGATCGCCGGCATCGGCAAATTAATTTTGGTGCGGGGGGGCGACCTGCGCCTCGACGACCTGAACCGCCAGATCCTGATGACGGACGACTGGGTGGGCAAACCCCGGGTTTTCAAAGCCAAGGACACCCTCGCCCAGATCAACCCCCACGTCGAAATCGAGGCCGTCAACGACTACATCACCGCCGAAAACGTCGATGAGTTGGTGCGGCGGGCCGACATCGCCCTCGACTGCGCCCACAACTTCGACGAACGGGACCTCCTCAACGCCGCCTGCGTGGGCCATAACCGGCCGATGGTGGAGGCGGCGATGAACGGGATGGAAGCCTATTTAACGACCGTCATCCCCGGCCAGACCCCCTGTCTGTCTTGCCTGTTCCCGGAAAAGCCGGACTGGGACCGCTGGGGATTCGGCGTCGTCGGCGCGGTTCCCGGGACCCTCGCCTGTCTGACAGCCTTGGAGGCGATCAAATTCATCACCGGACTGGGGGAACCATTAAAAGGCCAACTGCTGACGATGGACCTGACGCGGCTGGAGTTCGCCAAACGCCGGCCCTACCACGACCCGAATTGTCCGGTTTGCGGCCACCTGCACCCGAAAAATCTGGATGAAGTCGAGTTGTCATCCCGACTCCTCGTTTGAGGGATGGGATTCGACCCCGAAGTTTTACAGACACCAAACCGACCTTTGTCAACCCAATTTGAGAGGAAAATCGGATCATGACGAAAACTTACAAAGTCCGCCTGATTAAGGGCCGAAAAAATAAGCCTTTAGAATTGGATGTCACCCTGGAAGTTCCCGAAGATACTTATATCTTAGATGCGGCCGAAGAACAGGGGATTGACCTCCCCTCTTCCTGCCGTTCGGGTTCCTGTTCGAGCTGCGTCGGGCGCATTCAAGAAGGGGAAGTTGATCAGGAAGAGCAGTGCTTCTTGGAGGACGAACAAATTGAGAATGGATACGCCCTCCTGTGCGTGAGTTATCCGAAATCGGATTGCACGATCAAAACTCACCAAGAAGCGTTTATGATCTAGTGTCGGAATCAGACACGTCATCCGGTAGGGGGTAAATTTTATTACCCTCTACGGCAATATCAACCACATTTAATGGCAGGAATAGGATGATGATTGAAGAAGAAAGATTTGCGAGGAGGATCAATTTTGATGAACTTCAGATGGGGGACATTTATTAGCAAAGCCGGATTTTGGCTGGCACTCGAAATCTGGCTCAATCTCATCGGATTAGATAATGAAGCCGACTACGGCGAATTCATGCTCGATCAGGAAATGGAACTGGCCAGAAATAGCGATCGCACCGTAAAGGTCTGCAAGCATATGCCCGGATTTTGCCACAAAATCAACGACTTCTGTCCCGCTCATTTTATGATCCACGGTCAACGGGACATCGAGCCGAATATTCACATTTATTTTACGACGTTCCTGAAGCGCTGCCAACGCCTGAAGAATCCTTGCGCGAAAGTTTTTATCATCTCCTCAAATCGTTAATGCTGGGCGGAAATGGGGGGCGATCGCGACGCAAACCGGCCCCATATTCCAGATAGTTAACGGTCAAATTAATGACGGCTTGAGTTGCCCCATCAAATCATCTATAATAAAATATTACCAGTACGACAGTCATTCACCCGACCTTCCGATTTTTCGGCGGCCCTTCCCTCGCCGCAATGAAATGTCAACCTCAATCATTTAGAACCATGCGTATCGCTCACAATATCACAGAATTGATCGGCCGGACTCCCTTGGTGAGACTGAATCGGATTCCCCAGGCGGAAGGCTGCGTCGGTCAAATTGTGGTCAAGTTAGAAGGGATGAATCCCGCCGCCTCCGTCAAGGATCGGATCGGCGCCCACATGATCGAAACCGCCGAGCGGGAAGGCCTGATTCTGCCCGGTCAAACGACTTTGGTCGAACCCACCTCCGGCAATACCGGAATCGCCCTGGCGATGGCCGCCGCCGCCAAGGGGTATCAACTGATTTTGACCATGCCGGAAAGCATGAGTTTGGAGCGGCGATCGATGCTGCGGGCCTACGGCGCCAAGTTGGAACTGACGCCGGCCTCCCAGGGCATGAAAGGGGCTATCCAGAGGGCCTACGAACTCCTCGACACGGTTCCCAACGCCTATATGTTGCAGCAGTTCCGCAACCCGGCCAACCCAGAGATTCACCGCCACACCACGGCCGAGGAAATTTGGGAAGACACCGACGGACAGGTTGACTTTCTGATCGCCGGAGTCGGGACGGGGGGCACGATCACGGGCGTCGCCGATGTCCTCAAACAGCGGAAACCGGGATTTAAAGCGATCGCCGTCGAACCCATCAGCAGTCCCGTCCTCTCCGGCGGCGAACCGGGTCCCCACAAAATTCAGGGCATCGGCGCCGGGTTCGTCCCGGAAGTCCTCAACGTAGACCTGATCGACGAGGTGATTACCGTAACCGACGACGAAGCCTTCAGCTACAGCCGTCGCATGGCCCGGGAAGAGGGGTTACTTTCGGGGATTTCTTCGGGTGCGGCCCTGTGTGCCGCGATCGCAGTTGCCCGACGCCCCGAAAATCGCGACAAATTGATCGTAATGATCCAGCCGAGTTACGGCGAACGTTATCTGAGCACCCCCCTATTTCAAGATCTCAACGAGGAACAACAGCCGATTCTCGCCCGGGGGTAGATCCGAGAAACCGGGTTTCTAGAAGCATCTTCCATTTCGCCCCCGAGACTCGGATAGAAACCCGGTTTCTTCCCCACCCCAACGATCCGATTCAACTCAATCCCAATACCCGACGCAAAATCGCCTGATCCTGGGGTTTAGCCGAAAAGCGGCCGTTTTCCAAATCCCGAATCCAACTCTGACTTTTTCCGGTCATCTGCGCCAGCGCCCGCTGGCTGATGCCCCGTTTTTTTCGAGCCTTGAGAATCTGTTCGCCCGACAGCCCCATTGGCTTCAATTTGGAGCGATGTTTTTGGGCGATTTTCCTTTGTTTTTTTTGCTCGAACTTCGCCAAAGGCAGCGCCCATTCCGGGGGCAAATCGAAGCTCAAAATTCGCGCTTTCATCAACCCATTCCACTTGCCCCGGGGGCTCGAATCCGTCAGGCGGCGATCGCTGCTGCCGTCGTCGATCCAAAAAGCGATCGCCTCCTCCGCATCGTTCGGCAAGTCCGCCAATCGCGCCCACAGGGGTTGAATTTCGGGGGGGTAAGTCACCGGGTCAAATTGGGGTTTGAGTCCGTGGTGGTGGAGCACTTCCAAATCATTTTCAAACGATCGCAACAGCCGCTTTCGTTCCTCCCGGGAACCGGACGCCCGGGAGATTTTTTCCGCCCCGTAAGCCACCCGCATCAGCGTCGGAACGGTGATGGACTGTTTCCGCCCCACCTTCGTTTTAAACAGCAGCCACAACATCATCCGCGCCGCGCCGATATGTTGCTGCCAAATGCTCATGACGGCAGTCAACAGGAACTTCGGCAACGTCCCGTATTGATAGAACGTTTCTCGCCGGCGCCCCCCCCGTTTGTTGAGGAAATATTCCGACCAATTTCCAGCCCGAATTTTAAACGTCAAACCGGTCAGATATTTGTAGCCCGACTCATCTTTTTGAAAGTGATGTTGAATCTCCGACAGGTGCCACAGCCGCTCTTGGGGGAGGGTAAATCCCGGCACCCGTCCCTGTTGAGGCCAGTCGATCGCGACTTCGAGTTGACAGGGTTGCCGAACCCAAGTTTTGATCAGCGAAAGTTTGGTCGCCTTGCTGATATCCTTGCGTTTTTCCAGTCCGAGATACCGTTCAATTTGCCCGTCGGTGATGATAAATTCTTGCTCCCAAGGTCGCTCCAACGCCACGGCGTGGGCGGCATAAATTAAATGCAAACAAGCGGAGCGAACGTCGAAGATGGACTCGGTAGCAGTATCGGGAGATGCGGATAACGTGGATTCGAGTTCTGCCGCCAGCCGAAAGATCATCGCACCCCGTCCCTGCTTGACGGGACGTTGATAGTAAAATTTGCCGTTGAGGTCCGTCGTCCACGGTAAAATTGAAGCGCTCGTGAGCAAATTACACCCTTCCCAAATCACCATCGAGGATGCGAAGGGATTATTGGTTCCGTTGGAGAAAATGTCGGGACTCGGGACTATCCTTTCGATCGCTTTGTAGCGGCCTTTTTTGGCGGGAAGGGGGACGATGCTTTGCGTCGGACATCGGGTGACGCATTCGGGCTGCGACCCTTCATCCGGACACCCGGTACACAATCCCGGTTCGATCCAAAATTCTCCATCGTTGTCGCGCTGAATGGCACTCGTGGAACAGTGGGGCAGACAACTGCCACATTTTGAACAGTTTTGATAAATTGTGTAAGACATTGGGATTGGGAAAGTACCTGGGACTGGGAATCGCGACTTGGGTCTCTAAACGGGTCAAATGATGCTGCCAGAAAATTTGACGATGGTGATGGGCTCGGGCTTGATTCTTTAATATTCCACAATTCCGGCCCGTCATTTGTTCGCCCCAGTCAATTTAAGGATTTTTTCACCTTTTTTGTGGATTTCCAGTTCGCGGCAAACCATATCGGTCAGTTCGTAGATGTCGATCGCCTCCGATGAGTCCGGCCAGTCATCGCAGACGATCAGGCACTGAGCAATCGAGTCTTTTTTGAACCGAAATTGAGGCTGAACGCCAGATTCAGATTTTCCAGGGACTCGACCAACCACAGTACCTTCGGCTTCGGGAAACCCGCATAATGCGTAAACAACACCGCAAACCGTTTTTCCAAATCACCCCTCACCCGGCGACAGACGAGGACGATTTTGAGCATCAAACCCACGACCGGGGTAATTCCCAAGTTGCTCGTCAAATCCAAAAGGACGAAGTGATTGGGACGGTGGGCACCTTCGACCACTATAAAATTCAGAACCTTCCGACAGGTTCCGGCGATCAGGCTGTCGCTGACTTTCTGAGAATCGTTGTGGGGTAGAGTCTCTTGCAAGGTTTGATACAACCGTTGGTTGAAGCGCTTTTTCCCATATTTGCTGTCGATGGAGGAACTCAGATACTCGTAGAGATCTTCCTTGAACGTCCGGTAAGACCGGGCGCGGGGAGTTTGCTTGAGAAACAGCCGGGACGATTCTTGATAGGTGTATCCCCGGTCTACCTTACCCGTAAAGTGGCTGACCGCCTGGGTCAATTTGCGATCGCTCAACAGGGTGGGATTTTTGGGGGTCGGTAAAATGAGCTTCTGTTCCGGATTGCTGCGCTGGTAGCTCATGTATTGATACAGCTCGCGATCGAACCGGCGGCTGGCCGTCTGTCGCATCTGGCGGATCTGCTGCCGTTGGTCGGTGGTGCTCTCGTCGGTGAGAAAACAGTGGTCGTACAGATAAGGATAGCGGACGATCAAATGTTCGAGCTGGGTTTCTTCCTGTTTGTCCGGTTTGCGACGGTCGTGAAACAGGTGGGCCAGACGGCGGAGCGCCTGATACTGCTCGGTTTGGATAAATTGCTGCATCATCCGACGCAGGAGGTGGGCCGTCCAGGAGGGGGGGAGCCCGCTCGGTTCCTGGCTCAACAAACCGATGAGCTCCGGAATCGCCCACTGCAGGCGTGGCCGCTTTTGCCACCGGTTCACCAAAATATAGCAGCACCGGTTGATCGTAAAAATAAACCGTTCGCGACCCAAATCCGAGTCGATGATTCTCCCCAAAGCCTTCCACACCGGGACAACTTCATATTCCTGCTCGCCGAGAAACAGACGGCGAAAACGCGCGATCGTCTCCTCCGGCGATTCATGCTCCGCACGCTCTTGCAAGTGGTCGTACAGAAGTTGTTCGTCGGGTTTGGTCTGATGATAGTAGCTGAACCCAGAATCCGTCACAGTCGTCCCCTCTCGTTTAATAAGGGATATCGTTTTACACTCCAACTCACACCCAATATCGGCTTTGAGTCAACCTTCGGCTTCGGTGTATCCACCCCCACCCCCGTCTACGCAGTTCCGAAAGCCCGCGATCGCTTCATATTGATAGAATATCTCGTAGCTGCACCGGGTCGCTTAACCGAAATTAAGCTATGTAGCGTCTACCCTCAGTGTAATCAAAAGTTAACGGCTCCCATGTAAAACTTTCGTCAACTCCCGATTTCATTTGTAAAGCTTCGGTAAAGGTACGGTGCGATCGCCGGTTTGGGGAAACCCCGAAGACCTCATCGGTGGGGCGACCGTCCCGGGTCGCCCATGGGTCGCGGATTTCAGACGCATCAAAAACTTTCAATTATCTCTCATAAATTGTCAATTGTCAATCGTCATCGGTGGGGGCGACCGTCCCGGGTCGCCCATGGGTCGAGGATTTCAGACGCATCAAAAATTATTGTCCATTATTAATTATCAATTATCAATTATCAATGATCAATTGTTTCAAAGTGTCCATCGCCTGCCGGTACTGTTGCAAATTGCCCGATCGCGCGGACAGGTCGGCGGACTGTTGCAGGTCGGATCGGGCGCCTTGGCGATCGCCGATTTGGTAGCGGCTGACGCCCCGGTTGTAGTAGGCTTCCGGGTCGTCCGGGTCGAGGTAGATCGCCTCGTTGTAATCTTCGATCGCCCCCTCGCGATCGCCGGTCCGGAAGCGGGCATTTCCGCGTTTGAAATAGGGGGCGGCCAGATCCGGATTGAGGCGGATCGCTTCGCTGAAGTCGTCAATTCCGGTTTCGTAATCCCCCAGATTTTCCGCGTAAATTAACCCCCGCAAATAGTAGGCGCGATCGTGGAAGGGGTCGAGGCGGATCGCTTCCGTGGTATCGTCGATCGCCGGCCAGTATTGCCCCAGTTTCACCCGGGCGACGGCCCGGTTGTAGTAGGCATCGACGTATTCGGGGTTGAGGCGGATCGCCTCGGTGAAGTCGGCGATCGCATTTCGGACATTTTCTTCGGCTTTGAAGTGGACGACGCCCCGGTTGTAGTAGGCGACGGCGTAGTTGGGTTTGAGCCGCAGGGCTTCGGTAAAGTCCGCGATCGCCCCAGCGATGTCCCCCCGTTCGTAGCGGGCGATTCCCCGCTCGAAAAACTCCGTCGCCGTGAGTTGGGCGATTCGGGCGACAGGATCGGCGATCGCCGGGGGGGAGGCGGCCCCGTTCAAAATCAGGGTGGCGAGCAACAAAGCGGATGGAAAGCGGGCGATCGGATTGATGGGTAACATAAACTGCTTCAAAATGGATGAAGTCGCGATCGGGAGAAGTTGGGAAGCCGAAATCTTCCGATCCTTATTTTGCCTCACCTCGGCGAGGAAAGGCAGGCCTTGTCCACCCCATTTAGGAAAGATTGAAAATGCTGAAACTTTACGGAACGTCCATGAGTCGAGCCGCGATCGTGCAGTGGTATCTCGAAGAAATTGCCGTCCCCTACGAGTTCGTCCTGTTGGATCTCAAAGCCGGGGAACACCAGAAACCGGACTACCTCGCTATCAACCCGATGGGCAAGGTTCCGGCGATCGCGGACGGAGATTTCACCCTCTGGGAGTCGGGGGCGATCCTGCTCTACCTGGCGGAAAAATACGGGAAAATGCCGGAGTCTCCGGAGTATCGCGCACAAGCGGCCCAGTGGGTGCTATTCGCCAATTCCACATTGGCGACGGGGGTGTTCGTGGAGGCCAACCGCGATCGCGAAACCCCCCGGTTGATGACTCCCCTGAATCACATCTTGGAAACGCGGCCCTATCTGATGGGGGATGAATTCGGCGTCGCAGATGTGGCGGTGGGGTCGATGTTGGCTTACATCCCCATGATGCTGAAAATGGATTTGGGCGAATATCCGGCCGTTGTGGAATACAGCAAGCGGTTGTCGGAGCGTCCCGCCTTCCAAAAAGCCATCGGCGGTCGCGGATAGCGATCGCAATTGGCTATCGGCACTCAGTCCGCTCGATTTGTCCGATTCTTCCCCGTCCGGGGAGCGACAAACCCGGCCCACTCAACGCCGATAGCCGGACGGTCTGGCTTTATCTGAAGCCGACGGCCGCTTGCCAGACGAAAGCCAACAGCAAGAAAAAGACCGGGATGACGGGCAAAATATCGATAACGGGGCTAAAAATGGAGTACGCTTCCGGCAGTTTCGCCAACAGCAGTGCTGCTTCCATGAATCAGTTGACCTCTCACTAAAACGGCTCTCAGAATTTTACCAAATCTTTGGGTCAATTCTTTTTTTTGAGGGGACGGGCGATCGTCGGGGGAGTCGGGAGTCGGGAGTCGGGAGTCGGGAGTCGGGAGTCGGGAGTCG
>NZ_JAYFER010000416.1:0-1383 GCF_055795065.1 Lyngbya sp. CCY1209 | reverse complement strand
GCTAAAGCCGCTTGAGTCGGTTTTCCTCTCCGCGATCAATCACGGAGCTTCCAACCCTCCCAGGAGTTTTACGTGATGTGCGGTTCCTCAATTTTGGGCGATCGCGGTTCAACTCCTGGCCGATCGCCGATACCTGATTGCCGATCGCTACAATTTGCCGAGTTTCACGTTTGGGGACGAGATTATGAAACATACCCTTTCTGTTTTGGTTGAAGATGAGGCGGGTGTCCTGACGCGGATTGCCGGTTTGTTCGCCCGTCGGGGATTTAATATCGAGAGTCTGGCGGTCGGTCCGGCCGAACAAGCCGGGATTTCCCGGATTACGATGGTGGTCCCTGGAGACGATCGCATCATTGAGCAGTTGACCAAGCAACTCTACAAGTTGATCAACGTGCTGAAGGTGCTCGATATTACGGAAATTCCCTGCGTTGAGCGGGAGTTGATGTTGCTCAAGGTCAATTCCCCCAACAGTACCGTGCGATCGGAGATCATCGAACTGGCCCACATTTTCCGCGCCCGGGTGGTGGATATCGGCGACGATTCCCTCACCGTCGAGGTGGTGGGCGACCCGGGTAAGATGGTGGCGATCGTTCAGGTGCTCGGCCGCTTCGGGATTCGGGAAATTGCCCGGACGGGTAAAATTGCCCTGACTCGCGAATCTGGCGTGAATACGGAGTTCCTCAAGAGTCAGCCCGGGGAAGCGAAGTTTTGAGGGGGCGGGGCGGCGACCCCATCCGCGAACTTGAACAAATGTTGACTTTTACATCATTTTTCGAGTGCGATCGGTTACAATAGCAGAAGGGTGCGATTCGTTCGGGAGTGAAATAGGGCTGAAATGCCCGAAATATCCTCCCGGTAAGGCTTTCACCCCCTCGGGTGAATATAAGGGGCACACCCCTGACCAGCCTTATAACTGTCTGTATGTTCCTAAATTGGTATCACAGGATACCAAATGAGGTTGGAACTCTCAGGGTCAAAGGGAGAATTGAAGAATCTTAACAAATCCTTAACAATCCCTAAGAGAGGAGGCGATAGCCACCCCCAGTTTTGGGACTCACAACCCCAGGACTGAAGCGGGGAACGGAAGGCGGTGAGGTGGAATCTGCCACCAAAAGTCCGACCACTGCTAACCATCTATGACTAACCGAAAGGTAAACATCTAGCATGAACCCTCGAAACATTGTGGTATCGAAAACAGGTTGACTACGGTGCTGCTCGAATGAGTAAGTGGATCTTCCAAACAAAGGATGGTCTACGACTGCAACAACATAACTGGACCCCCATCATTCGGCACAGACTGATTAAACCAAGCGCATCGACGTATGACGGAAACTGGGTCTATTGGGCAACAAGGAGAGGGAAATCACCAGAAATCTCAAACCG
>NZ_JAYFER010000415.1:0-4633 GCF_055795065.1 Lyngbya sp. CCY1209 | reverse complement strand
TGGCTGGTGCAAACCTGTCAGGGCAAGTCGGATCGTTGAAGGAAGAATCTCCGTCGCTTTAGCGCGGGGAGTGTCAACACACAGCGCCCCGCAATTCGAGTATGATATTCTCGTAACAAATTGTAAACTCAGCCCGTACTTGACTTTGCAAGGAGACTCTCAAGTTATGACCAACGAGTGTATTCGCGTCGGCTTACCCGCACCGGATTTCACCGCCACGGCCGTGATCGACCAAGAATTCAAAACCATCAAATTATCCGACTATCGCGGCCAGTACCTGGTCTTATTCTTCTATCCGTTGGACTTCACGTTCGTCTGCCCCACGGAAATCACCGCTTTCAGCGATCGCGCCGAAGAATTTTCCGCCATCAACACCCAAATCCTCGGGGTTTCCGTCGATAGCGAATTCTCTCACCTGGCCTGGATTCAAACCGACCGCAAGTCCGGCGGCGTCGGCGACCTCAACTATCCCCTCGTCTCCGACATCAAAAAAGAAATCAGCGCCGCCTACAACGTCCTCGACCCCGAAGCCGGCATCGCCCTCCGCGGCCTGTTCATCATCGACAAAGACGGCATCATCCAACACGCCACCATCAACAACCTCGCCTTCGGGCGCAACGTCGATGAAACCCTCCGCACCCTCCAGGCCATCCAATACGTCCAAACCAACCCAGACGAAGTCTGTCCGGCGGGGTGGCAACCGGGCGAAAAGACGATGAACCCCGATCCGGTCAAGTCGAAAGAATTCTTCGCCGCGATTTAAATCGGGTGTGGGGATTGTAGGGGCGCCGCGTCTTGCGCCCTGATTTGAGATTCTCCCCCGACATCCGTCCCCACAGATGCCCGAAAGCCGATACCTGAAAGCTGACAACTCAGAGCTATAAAATAAAAAGCGTTATCGCGTTGCGCCCGAAATTATGCTGACCTCCAACGACTTCAGCGGACTGCTGAACCGACGCTTTTTCAACAACTTCGTCCCCGTCCCCGCCACCGATCGCCTGCACCTAGGGCGGAAAACGCCGGACTTCGAGTTGCCCGACATCACCAACGATCGCACCGTCCGCCTCTCGGAATACCGGGGCAACACCCCCGTCATCCTGGCCTTCACCCGCATTTTCACCGAAAAGCAATACTGCCCCCTCTGCTACCCCCACATCAAGGCCCTCAACGAAAACTACGGCCAGTTCGTCGATCGCGGGGCAGAAGTGCTGATGATCACCAGCACCGACACCCGCCAAAGCCAGACCGTGGTCAAAGACTTGGGCCTGAAAATGCCCCTCCTCAGCGATCCCAGTTGCGGCATCTTCCGCCGCTACGAAGTCGGCCAAGCCCTCGGTGCCCCCCTCCCCGCCCAATTCCTCCTCGATCGCGAAGGCACGTTACAATACCGCCACCTGTTTTCTTTCCTAGAACCCAACGCGGCGGTAGACAACCTTCTCGCCGTCCTCGACGAGCTTCCGGGTTAGGGGGGCACAGGGGCACAGGGGCACAGGGGCACAGGGGAAGAATCTAAAATCTAAAATCTAAAATCTAAAATCCCCTACACCCGTTGCCCTGAGCGGAGTCGAAGGGCTACACCCTACACCCTACACCCTACACCCTACACCCTAAAACGGTTGCCAATCCCGGGCCTGCAGGCGCTTCAACTGTTGCAGTTGGCGGGAGAAGTAGCTGCGGTCGAGACGGCTGTAGTCGTACAGTTGGGCCGTGCCCAGAGCGATCGCCCAGGCCCAGATGTGGGCGACCTGGGTGAAGGCGGGCAAGGTGTATTTTTCCCAGTCCGTCAGGGGGGAAACCTCCTGGTATCCCTCAACGAAGGCGTCCCGGTTG
This sequence comes from Lyngbya sp. CCY1209, assembly GCF_055795065.1. Taxonomy (NCBI): domain Bacteria; kingdom Bacillati; phylum Cyanobacteriota; class Cyanophyceae; order Oscillatoriales; family Microcoleaceae; genus Lyngbya; species Lyngbya sp. CCY1209. The sequence goes on along the minus strand of NZ_JAYFER010000415.1, from coordinate 2,803 downwards.
CGGCGACTCAACCCGGCTTGTAGAGAGACTTGCAGGAATTTGGCGATGTCGAAAATCCGCCAGCCGTAGCCGCACTGGTCGAAGTCGAACAGGGTGACGTCCCCCTCGGGGGTGAAGTGGGCGTTGCCGCTGTGGGGGTCGCCCCAGCAGACACTCCACAGCGGCAGGGTTTTGGGGAAGTCGGCCAGTTGGGAACCGATTTGGTTGGCGGTAGTGTTCAGGAAGGTCAGATCCTCCGGACGCCCGTGCAGGAAGGGTGCGATCGCTTCCACAGACCGGTCCAGCAAATATTCTAAGGTCAGGGGGGCGCGATCGTGGTCGGTGGTGAACTGCTGCGAAACCTCGTGGAGGCGGGCCACCGTCGCCCCGAGGGTGCGACTCTGTTCCGAGTCGAGATCGCCGACGGGAACCTGTCCGGGGGCGTAGGTGAACAGGGCGGCGTACCGCGTCCCCTCCGGCGCGTTGATGTCCACCGACAGGCGCCCGTCCTTCGTCCGCAGGGCGCGGGCGACCGGGATCTCCCGTTTCCAGAGATAGTCTAACAGTTCCAATTCAAAGTGGGTTTCCGATCGCGATCGCCAGTGGTGGTGAGAAATCCGCAGGATGTAGGCGGTGTGGGCGGTTTCGATGATGTAGACGTCGCTCAACCCCCGGTGCCAAAATTGACATCCTTGCACCGCTTCGATGGGATATTGCGGGAGGACTTGAGAAATCAACGCATCGCAGGCTAACGTCGAATAGCTCACCGGAAATGTCTCTTCCGTCTTGACAAACTTGAGTCGAGTTTCGTTCGTTCTGGGTCGGCTAATCGCAATCATGGTTCTGGTTCTCCCTGCTTGGTAAGTGGTGGATTGGGTCGGGGGTCAGGTGTGGGTGCGATCGGCCTCGGATGAGCTCGGGCGATCGCTCCTACCAACCGATGTTGTCGCCAGCATTCCGCTGCGCCCTTGTTGGGGAAATGACATTCAATTCAAAGTTGTCTCCGTTTTTTTTCTACGCTCAAAAATAATGCAAAGGGGTTGCTCTGGACTGAAACTCACACCGACATCGGAACGATTTGAACGATCGCTTCCGCTTGTTCAATAGAATAAATCCCCCGACTTAAAATTGTAAGGGGTCGGGCTAATATTTGATATTTGTTTACTTTATCAGAACTTTTTCAACAATTCTTAATATTTCTCTCATCTGGAAGCAGCGACCGGGTAGAATGGTCGATATTTAAACTCACGAGCCGGGGTCACAATAGATATACTACAAATTCTCGTTTCGGGCAAGATCGATTTGAACGAAACGCCCGATCGCCACCCGCCGCGATGCCGATACTTTTTAAAATAAAAATGTCAAATCAACGACCGTTTTTGAAGCAAAATTGTAAAATAAACTACAGTTTCGGAGATTGATTCATGCTAAAAAAACCGGCAAACTCTGGAATCCCGCCAACTGGGCGAGTTGGAAGCCCTTCGGCCTCGGCGAACAGTACCCCAACAACAACTGGGAAGTGTTCCGGGGGATCTGGGAGAACCGCGATCGCCTACGGGGCGACAAAAACGGGGGTCGGAACTGCGGGAAATGGGCCGTCTGCCCCGACCCGTGAGGCGCGATCGCGGGGATGGTTTCGCCCGATCGCCGGTTGGATTTGCTTTTTCCATGGTCAAGGCTGTTTCATTCTCGGTTAAAAATTGTGGTGGGAGACGGGGGGAACAAAAGTCAATTAACAATTAATAATTAATCATTAATTGTTAATAATTATTCATGACTTGCTCCTTCTAGCCCTCTGCACCCCTGATCTAGCATAGATGATTTCTTGTTATAATCGGGATCAAACTTAAAACAGAGCTATGAAATTGATGCGTCAGGGGGACGTGATCCTTCACCAAACCCATAAATTTATCGATACCGAAAATTGGGGAGCCCGAGAACGTCCCGACTTGGTGTTGGCGGAAGGGGAAGTCACCGGACACGCCCACCGCATCACGGAAGGGGAGGCGGAACTGTACGACTTGAGAAGTCGTCTCTACTTGCGAGTCAATTCGGAAACGGCGATGCTGACTCACGAGGAACATCGGGCGATCGCAATTCCGAAGGGAGATTGGATCGTGAGAATTCAGCGGGAGTATGAACCCGGAAGTTGGCGTTGGCGATGGGTGGCGGATTAAGGAGGGCGAGTTGTGACTCCTGAAAAAATTCTCGTCATCGAGTATAGCCCGACAATTCAATGTTTACTTAAAGCCGAACTAGGCGAGACATTAAATGCCGAAGTTTTCGAGGCTAGGAGCCGTAAAATCGCCGGAGATATTTTGGACAGGGAAGGTCAAAAATTTTCTTTAATTATCCTCAATTGGCGGCTGCAAAAGCGGGACGGATTTGAGGTGTTTTGGCAGATTCAAGCCGAGGCGGATTTGCAAAAAATATCCCTGGTTGTGATGGCGGAGAAAAAAGAAACGATTGAACTCAAAATTCCCAGGTATTTTGAGCGATATTTTGAGTTTTTGAGTTTACCGTTGGTGAGGGAGAAATTGTGGCGGGCGATCGCATCGGCAAAGAAAAAAGCCGGTCGATCGCACTTATTTATCGAGTCAGGTCAGCCAGGGTATCCCTTGCACGCGATCGGAACACCCGCTATGATATTCGAGGACGATTATCGGGTCTATGCCCATAACGGCTGGATTTTCCGAGAAGGCTATCTCGGGGATATCACCTTACTCCGTCACGGTCTGGACTCCCAACAACACCTCCACGCCGAAGGGGAAGCCGCGATCGAATTTTCGGACGGATATCGCCTCTATTTTCATCACGGGGTGAG
>NZ_JAYFER010000414.1:0-58844 GCF_055795065.1 Lyngbya sp. CCY1209 | reverse complement strand
CCAGTTAAGGCTTAAGCTGGTCAGCTACCTGAAGGGGAGGGCACGAAGCCCCCGTGCTTCAGCCGGGGGTGCTGACTAAGATTTTGGCTTTTCTATTCCCAGCATATCCGCTCTTGTCATCCTCAAGATTCGTAGAACCGAACCGATAAAGCGGTAGAAACCGGGTTTCCCGTTTGCAACAGACCGATACTGAGGCAAAATGGTAGGGCAGATTGAGTCAATGGTGCCGCCGATGATGCCCACTGTCCTGACCGATGTCAAAACCCTCCTGCAAGATCTGATCGCCCGCTACGGCAAACGGGTCGATTATCTGGCGATCCGGGTCGAGGAAGCGGAAGAAACCAATATTTTATTGCGCGGCGATCGCATCGAAACCCTGAGCGAGGGGATCTCCCTGGGCGGACAGGTGCGGGCCTGCCACCGGGGGGGCTGGGGATTCGCCAGCTTCAACGACCTCTCGGCTTTGGAAAACCGCATCCAGGAAGCGATCGCGGCGGCGCGACTGATCGGCGACGACGAGACGATCCTCGCCCCCATCCCCGTCGTCGAAGACACCTACATCCTGCCTTTGACGGGTTCGGACCCTCGCGAGATCCCGCTGTCCCAGAAAAAGGAATTGTGCGATCGCTACGGGGAAATCCTCCGCAGCGTGGACGATCGCATCACCACTATCTCCGTCCGCTACGGCGACAGCACCCAACGCATCCTGCTGGCTACCTCCGAGGGAACCTTCCTGGAACAGGGCTGGGCGGACATGGAAATGCGGTTCGCGGCCACGGCCCGCAACGGGGAAACCGTCCAAACCGGGCGGGAAACCACCGGTTCGCGCAAAGCTTACGAAGATCTGACCCGCCTCGACGACCAGGTTCGCAGCGCCGCCCAGCGGGCCGTCAATTCCCTGGATTTGCCCCCCGTCCGGGGAAATCTCTACACTGTCGTCATCGACCCCATCCTCTCCGGTTTGTTCGTCCACGAAGCCTTCGGACACCTCTCGGAGGCGGATATGGCTTACGAAAATCCGGACCTGCTGGAGGTGATGAGTCTGGGGCGGCAATTCGGCCCCAAAAACCTGCAAATTTTCGACGGCGCGGCGCCCGTGGGACACCGGGGCAGCTATTTTTACGATGACGAGGGGACTCCGGCCACGACGACGCAGTTAATTAAAGATGGAATGCTCGTCGGGCGCCTCCACTCCCGAGAAACGGCCGGGAAACTGGACGAATCCCCCACCGGAAACGCCCGCTGTCTGGACTACCACTATCCCCCCTTGGTGCGGATGACGAACACTTGGATCGAACGGGGTGATACGCCGGTTCCGGATTTATTCAACGATATCAAAGAGGGGGTTTACGCGCGAAATTGGCTGGGGGGAATGACCAACGGCGAGATGTTCACGTTCAGTGCCGGGGAAGCCTGGATGATTCGCAATGGGAAACTCGCCGAACCCGTGCGGGATGTGACTTTATCGGGGAATGTGTTTACGACTTTGGCGGATATTGAAGCGATCGGCGATGATTTCTACTGGGACGAGTCGGGGGGTTGCGGCAAGGGGGGACAAAATGGCTTACCCGTCGGCTGCGGCGGCCCGAGTCTGCGGATTCGGAATGTGGTGGTGGGGGGAGAAGCGGAAATGTAGGGAGTCGGGAGTCGGGAGTCGGGAGTCGGGTGTGGGGGCAACCGTCTCGGGTTGCCCGGTTGATGAATTAATTCAATTAATTCCTGCCATATTTTGGCCAGCACGGAGGCTTGCCCCTACATCTATTCTAAAAGCCACCACCGGCGCCTCCACCACCACTCCCGCCACCTCCAAAACTACCGCCGCCACTGCTACCGCCGCCACTCGAACCACCACCGCTATATCCGCCACCGTAACTCCCACCATAACTGCCACTAGAACTGCTGCTGGAACTTCCGCCACTGCTACTCGAAGGAGGAGGCAAACGGGGAATTTTCTCTTCTACTTCTTTGTGATAGTCGCAACAGTGGCAAGAGTAAGTAATCTGTCGTATTCCCTTACGAGATGTCGTGGGGTATTTGACAACTTTTGATGTGCATTCGACGGTTAATTCTTTTCCCACCGGACATTGATAATAGCCATTTCCCTTGTTTTGAACGTAGGCTTTTAAATAGATGGTGTCTCGGCTAATTTGTCCCCATTCAGGACACCACCACCCCTCAAAACTCGTGCTTTCGAGTTCCTGGGCGTCTCGTTCGTGTTCGGTGAGGAGGGGGGTTAAAGTGTCGCGATCGATTTGTTGCAGGGGTGTTTGAGATGTGGCACTGAGAATGGGACGGAGCGATCGCACATTTGGAGGCTTGCTAAATTGCCATTTACGCCAGTAACGAGTCATTGAAGAACAGCCCAAAAGACTGACAATAAACGCACCGAAAATCGCCCCGTTGACATTACCGATTGAACCACTTAAACTCTCCAATATAACGGGCAGGTTTTGAGGAGTTCCTAAAATACTAGCCCACACCATAAACCAGATGAATTGAAAAATTAATCCCAGTATCATGGTTAATGTCATCTTATCCCGTGCCAAACTGGGATGTTCACCGACTGTCAAAATTGCGACAAATAACAAAAATGAGATCAAATCAAACGAAGGTGGATATAACCAAATAAATTTAGCGCAAAAAACGGCAAAGATAAATGGCATGATCAGAAAAGATCCTGTCCCAGGTTTAAATTTTTTCCAAGCTTCTGCCCCGGATTGGGATTGATGCAGCACCCCAATTAATAGGAGGGCGACCATCAAGATTCCAGATGTGAGTGCGACAGGTGGGAAGACTTGCAATGTCAAAAATATAGCTGGAAATGTCAGTATAAATAAAAGACCAAACACCTCGATACGGAGGGACAGATTGATCAAGCGATCGCTGCTGTCCAATGTTTTGATTCGACAAGATTCACCGGGGTTGACTAAAATGGGTTGACGGGAAAAATGACGTGCCAATTTATAACCCAGATAAGATAACCCCCCAAAACAACCAAGCACAGGCCAGATGAAACTCGAATGATATGTAAAAGCAGGAAAGACAGAATTGATACTTTCAGACGGGACGGCTTGAGCCAAAGTATCGGTTTGTGGTAAAGTTGAATTGGGAGCGGTATGAGTAACCGGATCGCTGACGGTTTTAGGTTCGGTGTCCGGGGGAGAATTACTGATCTGATTTTGTATGCCTCGGATTAAAGCCTCCGTTCCCGCTAACGTGCCGCGATCGAAATCACCTGTTTTAAAATGGGGTTTGATTTTAGTATCGATAATTCGGCCAACTCTGGCATCGGGAAGAATGCCTTCCATGCCATAACCCGTTTCAATTTCGACTCTGCGATCGCCCACCGATGTCAAAAATAAAATACCATTATCATCACCCGCTTTGCCAATTCCCCAAGTATTAAACAATTCGGTTGTAAATGCTTTGGGAGAGGACGAAGGTTGAGTTTCGGGAACCGTGACGATCGCAATTTCCGCCCCATTTGTCGCTTCGAGTTCGGAAATCATCTGATTTAACTGAGTTTCCGTATCGTCGCTGAGGATATTCGCCATATCTGTCACCCATCCCCCATAAACCTGTCGGGGGTTGGGAACCTCCGAGGGGGTAAGGCTGTAACTGGGGTGGGGTTGACAGAGGAGAATCATCGCCAAACAAGCGAGCCCCAAACCATACAGCAAGCCAACTCGTATTTTTCGCCGGAGACGATTGTTGATATTCATATTAAGATGGAAAATAAACGACTGAGTAATGCCCATCAGTTGGACGGGCGATCGATCCGTGCCACTCGTCGCATCAATTGCTGTTTCAGGCGATTTGTTTTATATTGTATTCAATTCGTCGAAATTTTCCCTAATTTTTTAAAAAACTTATCATTTATTATTGTTTCTTCAAGGTCATTCCCCATGAGTGAGTCAGATGTCAACATTCCGGAAGAACTCGCCCCCGAAGTGCTGGAAGTGGCTTCCCGCCTGTATCAGGAAGCCAGCGATCGCTATTCCCTAGCCGAACTTCAGGAGGCGGGAGAGGCGGTTTCCATCCCCCCGGAATTGATCGAAACGGCGATCGCGCAAGTTCGAGAAAAACGGCGGCTTGAAGAAATCGCCCGACGGCAGGCACAGCAGCGAAAATCAGCGATAATTGGGATAGGAGTGGCTCTGGGAGGAGCGATCGCGCTTTGGGGAGTATTTGCTTATAATTCCTTATCGGGGAAATATCAGCAAGTGCAAGCCTCCTGGGCACAGGTGGAAAACCAACTCCAGCGTCGCGCCGATTTGATCCCCCAATTGTTGGCGGTTACGGAAGCACAAGCCGATCAGGAACGGGACATTGTGCGACTTTTAACGGAGTCGAGACAGCAGTTTTTACAGGCAAAATCGACGGATGAAAAATTGGCGGCAATGGCTGAAATGAATTCGGCAATTCAGCAATTTAATCAGTATGCGATCGCCGCTCCGGAACTGCGATCGTCCCAAGCGTTCATCAACCTTCAATATGAAATTGCCGGGACGGAAAATCGGATCGCCACGGAACGCCGACGGTACAATCAGGCGGTTCAAAGCTACAATCAAAACCGACAACGTTTCCCAACTTCGGTGGTGGGCGGGTTGTTCGGATTTGATCGACAGCCATTTTTTCAAGCGGAAAATACAGAAGTTCCCAAAATCGAGTAGTTCGAGTATTTTGACTCCATTGGCAAGCACGGAGGCTTGCCCCTACCTCTGATTTTCATTGGCATTCCGGCAATTTTTTGGCCAGCACGGAGGCTTGCCCCTACGGTTTGATTAATTTCAGCCGTCTCGAATCTGCAACAACCACCACTCCACCCGATCGCCCAATGCTTCCAAAGAATATTCCATTTCGGCCTGTTGGCGGCAGTTTTCCCGGTCAATTTGATCCAGGTTTGCGATCGCCTCAACTAAACCTTCCACACTATCAGGTTCCACCAGCCAACCCGTTTCCCCGTTGCAGACAATTTCGGCGGGTCCTCCCCGCCGGTAGGCGATGACTGGAACGCCGCAGGCCAACGCCTCGATCGCCACGTTTCCGAAGGCTTCCACCCAGCGGTGCGTCATCAGCAACCCCCGGCAGTGTCGCAGCCGTTCTTGCAGGCGATCGGTATCCAAAAATCCGATATAATTGATGGGCGCATCGGGATAACTTTCGAGGATGTTTTGCCAGTAATTCTCATCCTGTATTTTGCCAAAAATTTCCAAAGAAATCCCCGTTTTTTGCGCCGCTTCCACCGCATCTTCCAGGCCCTTTTCTGGGGAAATTCGCCCCATCCACGCCAGTTTATCTTCCGGTTGCGGGCAAAATTGATAGCGGGACATTTGCAACCCGCTTCCCAGACAGGCGTAGCTTCCCTCACAATTGAAGGTCGCCGCCTGGGTGTGGGTGTAAAATCCGACCGTCCCCGGATACCGATTCATCACCTCACAAATGACCCGATCCAAGGCGGAAGTTAACGATCCCATACTCACCCAGTGGGCGATGGGGGTTTGGAAAAATGGGGTCAGATAAAAGGGCAGCCAATCGTAGGCAAAATTGACGATCGCATCGTATTGATGTTGTACGCTTCTCCCGTATTCCCAGATGTTCGCCAAGACGGAATTTTCCGGTAAAATGATGGGTAAATTCCGACCTTGATTTTGGGCGATCGGCTGCCATTCTCCGGGAATTTCGACAATCGAAATCGAGTCCAATTCCGACCCCAGGGGAGCCACGACCTCGACCTCATGGCTCCGATCTTGCAGCGCTTTCGTGATGTTGAGCAAGGTCAATTCGACCCCCCCTCCAAATCCGGAACCGAGGGGGGCGACTGGGGTTGACATGAACAGCAATTTGAGGGGTTTCTCGGTCATGGGGCGATCGCATTTGGAGGGCGGATCATATTGTATCGCAAAAAGAAGCGTCAGACCTCATTTTTGGCTCGATTCCGAGGGATTTCCGCCGCCTTTGTGGTGGCGTTCTGCGCCTTCCATGCCGGTCTAAACCCGCACCAATCTATTGAAATGCCGGAGAATTGTCTATCCCGGTTCGCCGGCGGAATTGGGGGAAGGATCGAGGATCGGATCGCGATCGCGCGTCACCCATTCAAGGGCGATCAACAACGCACCCACGCCGAACAAACCGAAGACTTTGAGAAGTTTGGGATAGGCGGGGGACTCGACGGTGGCGGATTCCGGGGCATTCGGCTCGGAAAATAACACCCGGTCGCCCTGATTTTTGCCGTATTCCAAACCGTAGATATTGGAATCGGAAATTTCCAGGATACTCGACGTTTCTCCGCCCCGGCGACGGGCGAAAACGTTCAACCCGGCGATCGGTTCCGGCTTCAGATTCAGGGCGAAAACCTCCAGATCTTCTTTTTCCCAAGTTTGATCGCCCCGGCGGGCTGCAAAATCCTCCAATTCCGACAACTCCAGGACGCCGTTTCCGTCGCGATCGTCGCCCCGAATTTCGACCGTCAGGCGATCGTCTCCCACCTGCTGCCGAAACTGAAACTGTGCGGGGGGGTCGGCTGTCCAACCCACCATTTTGAGGCCGAAGATGGCGCCGGCAATGGTCGCCGCTCCGACCACTTTTCCGACTGAAATCTTCTCATTTTCTCCCCTCGGCTCAATGTTGCTGTTCATGATTCAATCCAATAATAGACGCCCTGTCCGCTCAAAGAGAACATAGGATTTCCGGAACGAGGGTATGCAGATTTATTCCCAAATCGCCCGCGCCTTTTGCAGCAGGCGGGTTGCCGCCTCGTCGGGGGAACAGCCCGCCACGTCAACGCCGTGGAGGGGAACCTGCCGCCGTTCTAAATCGTAGGAATAGGTTTTATCGTAGTAATACAGGATCAAATCGAAGGCTTCCGCCAATTTTCCCCGCTCCAAAAATGCGATCGCCTCCCGGGTTCGCGCCCCCCCCAGCCGCTTGCGAATCCGCTCCGTCGCCCCGATCAATTTCTCGATTTCCGCCTCTCCGTAGGCCTCCACAAGCAGCTCCAGACGCTCGTGGCGGGGTCGTTCGATCTGGATGACCGGCGCCCGATCCATCTGCTGGTAAAGCTCTTCCGGGACGCGACACAGGCCGATCCGCTTGCTTTCCGCTTCGATCCAAACCCGCCGTTCGGGATCGAAACCCGCCCAGGCGATCGCGATCTGGTTCCAAAATTGTTCGTTCGTCGGCTGGGGCGGCTGTCCCAAACTGCCGTAGCTACTGCCCCGGTGGCGGGCGAGTCCCTCCAGGTCGAGAATTTGTTCCCCTTGGGCGGCGAGGGCGTGGAGGACGTCGGTTTTTCCGGTCCCCGTCATCCCGCCGAGAATGACGATTTTTTTGGGGGTTTGAAATTGCGCGCGCCCCCAGCCTCGGAAGGCTTTGTATCCCCCGGCGAGGAGGGAAACTCGGAAGCCGCCCATTTCCAACACCCAACTCACCCCGCCACTCCGCATTCCTCCCCGCCAGCAGTACATCCGAATTTGCCCGTCGGGGGCTAGATCTCGGGCCGCGGCGATGAAGCCGGCAAATTTGGGGCCGGCGATGGCGAAACCCAACTCCACAGCGCGATCGCGGCCTTCGTGTTTGTAGCAAATTCCCACTTTCGCCCGTTCCGCGTCGGTGAACAGGGGAAATGCGATCGCCTCCGGAATGTGGCCCTGGGCGTATTCGCCCGGACTGCGGACATCCAAAATCGGGCCGGGGGCTTGCAAAAAGCGATCGGGATTCAGGGATTGAGCCATGAATGATGCGGGGCCTCAAATTGGCGTCGAGTTTTGACGGCTAAAAAATGGTGACAACTCTATGATAACCGTATGTTAATCTAATTTTAAGATTAATTTTTTAGACTGGGCGTAGCATCCGACTACGATTAGATTGGGGTCATTCTGCTTATATCAAAAAATCGCAATGGAGTCAAAATCCTATGTTGTCTCTCTACAATTGGGACGTTGGCAGGCGCTCCGCCGATCCGGCTCGGATGAATGAAGCTGCCAACAGAGGGGGGTTATCGGAGTGTCTGCGGATGATCGAATGTGAAAACAACCCGAACGAGGGAGAGATGACTCAAAGCGCGATCGCCAAAACGAATCAGAACCCGGAAATCCGAGCGTGAAATGTCGGGGTTCGGAAATGACGATCCGATGGCAGCGTGACCGTTACATTTCTTTAACTTGACGGCGATCGGTTCGCGATTTCTTAACCTTCGGTTCTGTCGCGATCGCCAAAAAAGCGTTAAAATCTCACCCAAACAGAAATCCTCTGACGCATTTATAGGCGGAAATGAATAAAGAGCCACTTTATTTAATTCTAATTGTCGATGACAATCCAAATAATATAAGGGTCGTTTTTAATTTTCTTAAAAAATCGAACTTCCGAGTTTTGGTTTCTACGGGCGGGGAAGATGCGCTGAGAAAAACCAAAGAAGTAACTCCCGATTTAATTTTATTGGATATAATGATGCCCAAAATCGACGGGTTTGAAGTCTGCCGTCGCCTCAAAGACAATCCCGAAACTCGAGAAATTCCCGTGATCTTCATGACCGCCCTTGCCGAGATCGAAAATAAGGTGGAAGGGTTCGCCTTGGGGGCCGTCGATTACGTCACCAAACCCCTGCAACAAGAGGAAGTTTTGAGTCGGGTTCGATTGCACCTAAAATTGCACGATTTGAACCGCAGCTTGCAAGAAAAAAATCACAACTTGAGCGAAGAGATTGCCGCCCGGTTGGCGGTAGAAGCGGAATTAAAGCAACTCAATAAAAAACTAGATATCCGGGTTCAAGAACGGACTCAAGAACTCTCGCAGGCTATAAAAGAATTGCACATCCGGGAAGAAAAACTGCGCCATCAAGCGACCCATGATTCTCTGACCGGCTTATTTAACCGGGCTTGGTTGATGAAATTTTTGTCAGAAAAAATCGCAGATAGCCGGCTAAAAAAAGAAGAAAATTCTATCCTATTTGTCGATTTAGATCGATTCAAAAACATCAATGATCGCTTCGGACATTTGACCGGAGATGGGCTGCTAAAAGTCGTAGCATTTAGATTAAGAAAATGCCTGAAATCGAGAGCTGAAATCGCCCGATTGGGAGGGGATGAATTTCTGATCGTTGTCCCCGGAAAATGGGATACAAACAAACAATCTTCATTGATTGCGGACATCTTCGAGCAATTTAAAAAACCTTTTAATGTCGGCAAATATCAACTATTTGTCCGGGTGAGTATCGGCATCGTTCCCGCCATCGACGGCTATTTAAAACCGACTGATATTCTCCGAGATGCGGATATTGCCATCTACCAAGCCAAACAGATGGGCCGGGGATGCTCCGTCGTCTTGACACCGGAAATGCGGGCGGCGGCATGGGAACGGATTCAACTCGAATCCGACCTCCGTCAGGGAATAGAAGAAGAACAGTTTTGTCTGTATTACCAACCGATCGTTTCCCTATCAACTCGGAAATTGACGGGATTTGAAGCGCTCATTCGCTGGCAACATCCGCGGCTGGGAATTGTCTCGCCGGGAGTATTTATCGACATCGCACAAGAGATCGGCTTGATTTCTGCCCTCGACTGTTTGGCTTTTAAATTAGCCTGCCAGCAAATCGAGAAATGGCGAAGAGAATTGGATTTAAAAGAGTTTCCCGTTGTCAATATCAATTGTTCAGCTCAGAGATTGCAACAGCCCGAAATCGTCGCCCAGGTACGGGCGGTGATGGGAAAGTATGAAATTGAAACTTCGGCTATCAAACTAGAGGTCACGGAGAGCGACTTTTTGAAAACTGCCCATCAGGCGATCGAGATCCTGCGACAACTTCACGACTTGGGAATCAAGCTTTGTATCGACGACTTTGGAACGGGACATTCGTCCTTGAGTCGCCTGCACAACTTTCCCCTGGATACGCTCAAAATTGACCGTTCGTTTGTGACTCGCTTGACAGATAACAGAGGAGGAGAAGAAATCATTAAAACAATTATTTCTCTCGCCCACCGTCTGAATATGGACGTGGTAGCCGAAGGAATCGAAACCCGAGAACAACTTGACAAACTGATCGAGTTGAACTGTGAATTCGGTCAAGGGTATCTGTTTTCTCAACCACTGCCCGGCCGAGAAGCGACCCAATTTTTGATCGAGCCATCACTTTTCGCCCATTAAATTATGAACTCAAAACACGAAGGACAAACCACCCTACTGATCGTCGATGACAATCCGACAAATATCAAAGTTCTCTTTGAATTTCTTCGGAAAGTCGGCTTCAGGGTTTTGGTCGCCAAAGATGGGGGAGATGCCCTCAACAAACTTCAATCCGCCGTTCCCGATTTGATTTTGCTGGATGTGATGATGCCGGGAATTGACGGTTTTGAAACCTGTCGGCAGATCAAAGCCAATCCGAACCATCGCGATTTACCGATTATTTTTATGACGGCCCTCGCAGATACGGATAACAAGGTGAAGGGCCTGTCATTGGGGGCGTTGGACTACATCACCAAACCCTTTCAGCAGGAAGAAGTCCTCGCCCGCATCAACCTGCAACTGAAGTTGCGGTCTTTGACGCGAGAACTCGCCGATAAAAATCAACAACTCGCCGAACTCAACAGCCAACTCGAACAGAAAGTCAAAGAGCGGACGTCGCAACTTGAAAAAGCCCAGTCGCAGCTCATTTTGAGCGAAAAAATGTCTTCCTTGGGACAATTGGTCGCCGGAATTGCCCACGAAATTAACAATCCCGTCAGTTTTATCGGCGGAAATTTGTCCCACGCCCAGGATTACGCCCGAGATTTAATTCATCTCCTCGAACTTTACGGCAAATACTATCCCGAACCCGAACCCGAAATTTTAGAGGAGATAGAAGCCGTCGATTTGGAATATCTCGTCAAAGATTTTACCAAATTGCTGGATTCCATGAAGGAAGGGACGAAACGGCTGGCGGACATCAGCGGTTCGATGCGGACGTTTTCTCGCTCGGATACACGGACTCGGGTGGCGTTTAATCTTCACGATGGCATTGACAGCACCCTGATGATTTTAAAGCACCGTCTCAAGGGAAATGACGATCGCCCCCCTATCGAAATCGTCAAAAAATATGGAAAATTGCCGGAGATCGAATGTTATCCCGGACAATTGAACCAAGTGTTCATGAACTTGCTCTCGAACGCGATCGATGCGGTGGAAGAGAAAAATGTCGGCCGCAGCTTCGACGACATTTCAGCGGACCCCAATTGTATTACAATCGAAACAGAATATTTTCCCGAATCCCGACAAGTCGCGATTCGCATCCGAGATAACGGCATCGGCATGACCCCGGACATTCAAAATCAAATATTCGATTATTTGTACACCACCAAGGCTGTCGGAAAGGGAACCGGACTGGGACTGGCGATCGTCCGTCAAATTGTCGAAGATCAACACGGGGGGACGATCGCTTTGGCTTCCCAACCGGGACGGGGAACTGAGTTTAACGTGACGTTGCCGGCCCAGTTGTCAACCTGAGTAGCGGTCGGGGGAATTGATGGAAAACCGATTGAATTTGAACCCAAAAAAACTGTTGATCGCCGCCATCGTCGCCATCGTCGCCGTCACTTATATTTGTATTGCCAAAATTTCCCTGCTGGTGGCGACGGTATACGGGAGTGTCGCCGCGATTTGGCCGATCTCCGGACTGGCGATCGGCGGAGCATTGCTACTCGGCTATCCCGTGATTTGGGGCGTTTTCATCGGCAGCCTCATCCTCGGATTTTCCAGTCGAGAATTGGCGGCACTTTCCGCCCTCACCACGGTCGTCTTCGCCCTCGCAAATTCTCTGGAAGCGATCGTGGCGGTGGTTTTGCTCGATCGCTTTGTCGGCTCCCGAAATTGGCTCGTCCGCTCTCGGGACCTGTTCAAATTCATCGGACTCTCCGTCGTCTTCAGTCCCGCCGTCAGCGCCACAATCGCCACCCTCACCTTGGTGGCAACCCGCCAAGTTGCCTGGAATGGCGGCGCGGAAATTTGGACAAATTGGTGGGTGTCGAATGCGGTCGGTATTTTGGTCTTCACACCTTTAATCGTCGCTTGGGGTCGTCAAAATCAACCCCCACATCAACGGCAAATGATCGGACAACAAAAAATAGAATTCCTGTTATTGGTCGGGTTGCTATTGGCAATCAATATCCTCGCCTTTTTGCGGGGGTATCCGATCGAATATATGCTCGTCCTGCCACTGATTTGGGCGGCGTTTCGCTTCCCGCCCCAAATCGTCACATTGCTGGTCGTCGCCATCATTTCAATTTCGGCGATCGCCACGGCCAACGGCTACGGTTCGTTTGTGCGAGATTCTCCCGGCGAATCTTTGGTGCTGCTGCAGTCGTTCATCGGCGCGATCGCCATTAGTGCGTTGGTTTTATCGGCCCTCGTTTCTGAACACAAGAAAACCCAACTTCAACTCCAAAAAATTAATTCGGAACTCGAAGAGAGAATCCAGCGACGGACCGCCTTACTATTGGAAGCCCAGCGCGTCGCCCACGTCGGCAACTGGGAATACGATCTCGAGACGGGTCAAATCACTTGGTCGGAAGAAGTCTTCCACATTTTTGGCTTGAATCCGACCCAAGAAACGCCCGATTTTGACCAATTTCAACAACTAATTCATCCCGAAGATCGGGAGATTTTTTTGACGGCGATCGCGCGGGTCATCGAAACCAAACAACCGGCCCAATTCGACTATCGGATCGTGCGACCCGACGGTTCAATTCGATTTGCAGAAGCCAAAACCAAACCGTTAGTTGACAGCGAGGGACGGGTGACCTGTTTATTTGGCACCGTCCTTGACATGACCCAACGAAAACAAACGGAGGAAGCATTCAAAACTTCGGAAGAGCGGTATCGCACCCTTTTTGAAGCCAACCTGGACGCGGTCATGTTGCTCGATGAAAACATCTTGATCGATTGCAACGAGGCGACTTTAAAAATGTTTGGATGCACCGATAAATCCGAATTTATCGGCAGACATCCGAGTGAATTTTCCCCCGAAAAACAACCGGACGGGACGAACTCGCAACAGCGCGCCCGAGAAATTATGATGCGGCTCGATGCCCGACAAGACACCCTCCGCTTCGAGTGGCTGCACCAGCGTTTAAATGGCGAGCAGTTTCTCGCCGACGTGTGCACGAAAGCGACCCTTTTGGGAGAGCGGAATATTTGGCAAGTGGTGGTGCGGGATATCAGCGATCGCAAAGCCTACGAACGACAATTGCAAGAGGCAAAAACCGCCGCAGATATGGCTAACCAAGCCAAAAGCGAATTTCTCGCCAATATGAGCCACGAACTGCGGACCCCCCTCAACGGCATTCTCGGCTACACCCAAATCCTGGAACGAGCCGACGACCTTAACCAACACCGCCACGGCATCGACATCATCCGCCAGTGCGGCACCCATCTGTTAAACCTGATCAACGACATTCTCGACCTCTCCAAAATCGAAGCCCGAAAAATGGAACTCTATCCCAAAGAATTCCATTTTTTATCTTTCGTGACGAGCGTGGCGGAAATGATCCGCATCCGCGCCCAAAACAAAGGCATCGAGTTCACTTACATCGGCGACCCCCAGCTTCCCGCCGCGATTATTGCCGACGAAAAACGGTTGGGACAAATTTTAATTAACCTCCTCGGAAATGCCGTCAAATTTACCGATACCGGCGGCGTGACGTTCCGCGTCGAAGTCACCGACAGCACCCCCAAAACCGTCCGACTTCGATTTGGTGTCGAGGATACGGGAGTGGGAATGAACGAGGAACAAATCGAAACGATCTTTCGGCCTTTCGAGCAAGTCGGCGCCATTTCTCGCCGCGCCGAGGGCAGCGGTTTGGGACTGACGATTTCCCAAAAACTGCTGGCGATGATGGGCTCTACCATCGAAGTCAGCAGTCGGTTGGGGGGGGGAAGTTGTTTCAGTTTCGAGTTGGAAGTGCCCCTGGCAGACGATTGGGTATCGGCGGTCACGCAGGTAGAGGGGAGAAAAATTGTCGGCTACGAGGGGTCGCGCCGAAAATTATTGGTCGTGGATGATAAAGCGGTGAATCGGACAATTATTATGGAAGTGCTCGACCCCCTGGGATTCGACTGCCACCGGGCTGAAAATGGCGAAGAAGGGCTGGCAGTCGCCCGAGAATTACAGCCGGATTTAATTCTGACGGATTTGGTGATGCCGGTGTTGGACGGGTTTGAAATGACCCGCCGCCTGCGTCAAGATCCCCGCCTCAAAAATACCATCATCATCGCTTCTTCCGCCAGCGTTCTTCAGCAAGATCAAGTGCAGAGTTTGGAGGCTGGGTGCGACGATTTTATCCCCAAACCGATCGAGTTCGACCGGCTGTTGGAAATTCTGCAAAAATACCTCAATTTGGAGTGGATTTACGAAACATATCGACCCTCGCGAACTGACGATAACACCCCGGAGGATGTCGCCTCAGATGAATGGGTTCTGCCACCGGCTGAAGCGTTGATGGTCATTTGTGAGGCGGCAAAGATTGGGGATATCGAACAAATTGAGCGAGAGGTGCAAAGAATTAAAATTTCGGATCAAAGGTACGTTCCCTTTTGCGATCGCGTCTCGGAATTGGCGCTCAATTTTGAAGATCATGAAATTGTCAATCTGATTGAGTCCCATTTGCCACCAACGTCCCGAGATTGAGGGTTCAAGCTTCGATGAGTTTGAGAATGGCGCGATCGTCAAAATCTCGGGCAAATTGAAGGACTTTATTGGCAAAATTGGTATAGCTAGGATTCACCTGCTTGAGCCGTTTTGCTTCCCGCTCCAGGGTGTCGATATCTCCAATTCTGGCGGCTTGGATCAGGTCGGATAATTCTTCGATGGGAGGGACGATAAGGGAAGTTTCTGAAGGATCGGGTTCCACTTGCTCTTCATCCATCTCTCGTCCCGCATAAATCCATTGTAACGGCAAATAAACTTGCAATTTTTGCAAGAGTTCATTGACGCGAATGGGTTTCGTTATCAAGTCATTACATCCGGATTCTAAAGCTAACTGTTTAATTGAGCCCGAAGCACTTCCGGAAGCGACGACAATGGGCAAATTATTGAATTGAGGAGATTGGCGCAACTGTCGGATCATTTTCAATCCATCCTTGACCGGCATGATCAAATCTGTAATGACCAGATCGGGTTGGAAAATGTGAACTTGTTCAATCCCTTGTTGTCCGTTCTCCGCTTCGGCAACGGTAAAACCGAGGGACTCCAATAAGTGTTTGAGAAAAGAGCGATTTTCCGGGCGATCGTCAACCACCAAAATTTTGCGCCGATCGCCGCTAAACCCGATGATATTTTCAGCTTTAATCGTGGGTTTTGACGGGACTTCTTCCGTCGAAATGGTCAGCTCCAAGTCGAACCAAAATTGACTGCCGCGATCGGGATAACTTTCGACGTGAATCTGTCCCCCCATGATCTGTACCAGCCTTTGACTGATGGCTAATCCCAACCCCGTCCCCTCCGCATTGTGGATGCGATCGCCGACTTGTTCAAAGGGTTGAAATAATTTTTCGATTTGTTGAGATGTCAATCCCCGACCCGTATCTTCTATCGAAAAGTGAATTTTGGCGGTGCCGACGGGAGATTGAGGGAGGGGCAAAATTTCGAGCAACTGCACTTCAAACGTGATACTACCCCGGGGAGTAAATTCGACGGCATTATCCAAAAGGTGATTCAAAATTTGCCGGAGTCGATCGGGGTCGGCGCGGACGTAAAGGGGCAAGCCTTCGTCAAATATCCCCAGGAAGTTTAACTGCTTCTGACGACTTCTTTCCTGAAACGGCTCGACGATTTCAGCTAGGAATTCTGGCAGACAAAAATCGGCGGGATAAATTTCAATATTTTCGACATCAAATTTGGAGATATCGAGGATTTCGTCGATGATTGATGAGAGGTGAGAACTGCAGTTGTAAATCACGTCCAAACCTTCTTTTTGCTTCTCCGTCAGGCGATCGTCTCGTCTCAAGATTTGGGCGTATCCCAAAATACCATTCAAAGGAGTTCTCAATTCGTGGCTGACATTGGCGATGAGTTGACTTTTGGTGCGGTTGGCGACTTCAGCCGTTATTTTCGCTTTTTGCAGGTCTTCAGTCCGTTCCTTGACCCGTTTTTCGAGGTCGGCTTTTGCCAAGTGCAAAGCCTGATTTAACTCTTCTTTTACCCGCAGGGTTTCGGCTTGCTCTTTTTCTTGGTTTTGTCGGAGGATATTGATCCGATCGCCCAGAGCAAAGGCGATGAAGAGGGCGACCGGCAAAATCCCCAAGCCGGGATATCGAACCAAAATCTGGAACTGGGCGGGAAGTAAATCCCCAATGGAAAAGAGCGTCAGGTTCGCCTGAATCAATAGCAGCAGTTGGGCGAAGAAGAAGTAACGGGCTTGTTTTTGCCCTTGCCGCCAACTCAATATAATGGCGATAAAAATTAGCCAGTAGGTGAGCAATAATAAGGCGATAAATATCCAGATAAATAGGCGGGAAACTGGCCACAAAATGAGGATTGTAAAACCGGCGATCGCGATCGATAAAAATCTGAAATATTGATGGAAATTGGGGGTCAGAGATTGGCGATTGAGGAAGGTTTCGGAGAATCGAATAAAAGCCAGCAGGGATAGACCCATCGTTAGGGAAAAAATCCCAGGATTTATGTCCGGATTTTTGAGCAAAAAGTATTCTTCAAAAATGCCGTTTTGGGAGCTACTTAAAATCAAGTTCATTAGCAAAAAAAATACGTAATATTTATAACTTTTGTCGCGCAACGTCAACCCAATAAAAAAGTGATAGCCGATCATGATCAGCATGAAACCGTAGTAAAAACCCAAAATAAAACTCTCGGTTTGGAGGTGGGGTATCAAAGCATCAACCGACCACAGACTCAGCGGAACGACCATCGCGCCCCTCGTCTTCAAACTCAGATCATTTAAACCCAGGGGATAATATCCGTTCCGTTCCGTCAAAATTACGGCAGACTCAGACCGGTCTGAATGAGCAGGTGAAGCCAGAACAAGGAGCGTAAAAATAGACATAAAAAAAGGTATAATTAGACCGAATATTTTTCTCATAAAAAGCATTCAATCCAGGTCTTTTTGGATGCAGAAAGAGAGGGGAAGAAAAACGAAATGTTAAAAAGTCTCTTGACAGAGTCACTTTCAATTATAGCGCCGCGCCCCGGGTGTCCGTAAGTGGACAGAGCCGATTCAATTCTCACCCCGGCGATCCGCATTTTTGAAGTTCTGGTCGCCTTTGGGAGTGAGCGACGATTCTCGAAGGTCCATCCGTTTCAGTCGCTTGCCTTTTCGACGCAGGTAGCGATCGACCTCCTTCTCGGACGTGACCCAAGTCTCGAGATCTTCGTCCCATTCAAATGGCAGGGTGCGGCGAATTCGCAGCGATCGCACCCGCTGATGAGAAACCCCCAAAATTCGCATCACGTCGGACTGCCGCAGTCTGTCCGGACGCTCGGACGACGCTTCCGGCTTCGGTTCCGGCGGCATGGCCGCCCACAGGTGTTTGATGGCCCCCAAGAGTTCCTCGGAGGGGTGGCTGCGTCCGTTTTCCCAGCGATTGACGCTGGCCCGGGAGACGCCGAGGCGATCGGCCAACCCTTCCTGGGATAACTTGAGTCGCCGTCTCAGAGTTTGCATCAATTTTGGGAGACTCGATTCCGACTCGGACATGAGATTTAAAAAAGCGATCAGCATTGGAGTGGGGGAGAAGTGAGAATTACCCATTCATTTCTCATTCCCAACTCCCGATTTCCATTTTAGTCATTGCCATCCGCCCCACCTCTGGCGAACCTCCTATTTCTCGGGGTAGATAAACAGGCCGCGATCGCTATTTGTCCGGATGGGAATCGGTGCGAATCTCAGTCGCGATCGCCTCTTTGTGTGGCAAATCGGCCGGATCCATTTTTTCGTAACACTCGAAGGGCTGGTGAATCCAGGGGTCGTCACTCAGATAATCGACGTAGTAATCGGGGACGACGGAAGAACAACTTTTGTACCAAAGGACCGCCGTCCGAATTTCTCGGATTTCGTCGGGATAGTGCTCCGTCAACCAGGCAACGGAGCGATCGAGGCTCGTCCCGGAATCCACCAGGTCGTCCACCAGCAAGACGTTGCTCCCCAGATTTTCCGTCGTCATGGTCAGGTGGTGGGCGAGGCGAATTTCGCCCCGGGTTTGCCCTCGGGGGCCGCCGTAGGAAGAGGTGGCGAGGATCGCCAGGGGCAAATTATAAATGCGGGAGAGCACGTCCCCGATTCGCATCCCCCCCCGGGCGATGCAGACGATTTGATCGAAGGCCCACTGGGATTGATAAATTTTAGCGGCCAAGATTTCAGTTTTGCGATAATATTCGGTCCAGGAAATGTAGAGGTCGCTCATGAATCAATAAAGGTCAATTTTGTCGTGTTTAACCGGATCAATCGTCCGAATTTTCGCCCCTCGTTCCTGAATGTATCATCCTCGCTTCGGGGCAATTCCCGAAGAATTGCCCCGGCTCCAAAAGCGATGGCGATCGCTACTGAGATGCCACTGCAGTCGGACTCTGTAAATAGCCCATCTTTTCCAACGCCCCGATCACTTTATCGACGCTTTCGGAAAGTTCTTCCAAGTCGGTCCGACATTCGATTTCCGGATTGAGGGGGGGTTCGTAGGGGTCGCTGATGCCGGTGAAGGCTTTGATTTCTCCGGCCCGCGCCCGCTTGTAGAGTCCTTTCACGTCCCGCGTCTCACAGACGTCGAGGGGCGCATTGACGAACACTTCCACAAAATCGCCGATCCGTTGCCGCACCTCATCCCGAATCTCGCGGTAGGGAGAAATGGCGGACACAAAGACGATGACGCCGTTGCGCGTCAACAGGTGGGAAACGAAACCGATCCGGCGGATATTTTCATCCCGATCTTCCTTGCTAAATCCCAACCCCTTCGTCAGGTTCGTCCGCACGATGTCCCCATCCAAAATTTCCAGCCGATATCCTCTGGATTTCAGTTCTTCGGCGACGGCTTGGCTGATGGTGGTTTTGCCCGCGCCGCTCAAACCCGTAAACCATACGGTGACGCCTCGTTGCTCCATTGATTTGATTTCTCCTGATAAATGACAACAATCTCAGACCGACGAGTTGAAATTGAATGGGGTTCGGATCGAATTTCGCCCCCCGAAATCGGTCAAAATCTGTAGACGGATACCACCCGACAATCGGTTTTGAGGATCGAGTTCGCGACGATCGAAAAATGTCAAACGTCCCGATCCCAATCATAGAATAATTCGCCCCACTTTCGGCAGCATCCGCCCGATCCGACGGTGGGGCGCGATCGCTAACGGCGGGCGATGCCCTCCTGGCGGGCCGTTTGGGCCACCGCCGCGGCCACGGCCGTGGCGACCCTCTTATCGAACACGGAGGGGATGATGTGTTCGGGCGTCAGTTCGTTCGGCGTCACCAGGGAGGCGATGGCGTTGGCCGCTTCCAGGTACATACTCATCGTCAGGGTGGCGGCCCGAGAGTCCAGGGCGCCCCGGAAAATCCCCGGAAACGCCAGCACGTTGTTGATTTGGTTGGCGTAATCGCTGCGTCCCGTCGCCATTACCGCCACGTCGTCCACGACCAATTCGGGCTGAATTTCGGGGATGGGGTTGGCCATCGCGAACACGATCGGATCTTTCGCCATCGATCGCACCATCTCCGGCGTCACCACCCCGGGGACGCTCACCCCCATGAACACGTCCGCCCCCTTCATGGCGTCGGCCAGATTTCCCCCCGACTCCACCGCAAATTCCCGCTTCTGGGGGGTCAGCTCCCGGTCCGCCGAGATAATCCCCCGGGAGTCGCACAGGACGATTTCCGTCGCCCCGGCCTTTCTGAGCAGGCGGGCGATGGCGATCCCGGCCGCCCCCGCCCCGTTCAGGATAATTTTCACCTCCTCCATCGACTTGTCCACCAGTTTCAGGGCGTTGATCAGAGCCGCCAGACTGACGATCGCCGTCCCGTGCTGGTCGTCGTGAAATACCGGGATGTCGAGTTCTTCCCGCAACCGGGCTTCGATCTCAAAACACCGCGGCGCGGCGATATCCTCCAAATTCACCCCGCCGAACACCGGGGCGATGTGTTTGACCGTCGCCACAATTTCATCGGGATCTTGGGTGTCCAGACAGACCGGAAACGCATCGATATCGGCGAACTCCTTGAAGAGCATGGCTTTGCCCTCCATGACCGGCAGGGCACCGCCCGGGCCCAAATTCCCCAGGCCCAGAACCGCGCTGCCGTCGGTGACGATCGCCACCGTGTTTTGTTTGATCGTCAGGTTGTAGGCCTGTTCGGGGTCGTCCGCGATCGCCCGACAGATGCGGCCGACCCCCGGCGTGTAGGCCATCGCCAAATCGCTCTGGGACTTGAGGGGGATCTTACTCTGGATGCTGATTTTGCCGCACCGGTGCAGGTTGAAGGTGCGATCGTAAACCGTGAGCAATTTTAAACCGGGCAGGGTCTTCACCGACGCGATAATTTGCTCGGCGTGTTCCGTACTCGAAGCATCGACGGTGAACTCCCGGATGGTGGTGTGGCGGGTCTGCTCGATCAGGTTGATCGCCCCCATGTTGCCCCCCGCCGTGGCGATCGCCTGCACCACGGCCGCCAGTTGGCCGGCCCGGTTCGGCAGTTCCAGGCGGAGGGTGACGCTAAAACTCGGATTCGGTGTGAGATTGACCATGCTGCAAGAATCGTAGGAGTTAAACCGCTCTGAAAACCGACTTCAACTGATATACAACTGCCCAAATATTGGCGTTGAATGGGTTCGATGTTTTCTTCCCGCTTGTTTCTGGAAGTGTCGGCACCGTCCAGTCCGCGGGCTAACACGGACGAGCCGCCCGCTTGATGGGGTGAAAAGAAAAATCTTTTCGCTGCGCGGAGCTTCTAACTTCCCGCTGTCTATGGAGCTTGAACATTGACGTGAAAACGCCATGTTGTATCCTCTGACGGCACCCGGTTATGTTTGACTTTTCAACCGGCCGAAGGTAATTATACCCAAAATTGAGCGGATTTGAGGAGATTTTTCGACTTCTGTTGAACCCCTAGATTTGAGAAGGTTCGCCAGCAGTTGTCTTAACACTCCCCAGCTCCCGGAAGCATGATTTCTCCCTAGAGATCCAGGGAACTTCTTCCGCTTCCTCCATACCGGCTTTAACTGTCCCCGTTGGCTGGGCGGGATTTGGACAAATTCGGCTCACCTTTCATCTTCAGTTGCTCTTGCATCGCGGCCGGGTTGTCCATCAAATCCACCAACGCTTCCGTCAGGTTGGAGGGATCCATGAAGATGACCTTGGCATTGTTACTCTTGCTGATATCGAGATTGGCTTCCACATATTGTCTGGCGATCAAAAACTGCAAAAATTCCCGGCTGTTGGGGTCCATTTTCAGCACTTTTGCCAACACCTGAATCGACGCCGCGTTGCCCTCCGCCTCGCTGATGCGCGCTTTCTTTTGATTTTCCGCCGCCCGCTGGGCTTCCATCGCCTGTTTCACTTTTTCGGGCGGTTCGATACTCTGCAAGTCCACCTGCATCACCTGCACGCCCCAATCGCCCGTCTTCTCGGCCAGACTGGTCAGGAGGACTTTGTTCATGTCTTTGATCTGGGAAAACATATCCTCCATATTCCGCAACCCCACTTCCGCCCGCAGGGTGGTCGTCACCAGGTTGCCGATCGCCCCTTCCACGTTTTCAATATCGTAATAGGACTTTCGCAGATCGGTGATTTTCCAAAACACCACCGCATCGATGGTGAGGGGGACATTATCATTGGTGATCGCTTCCTGTTTGGGAATGTCCAACAGCCGCTCTCGCAGGGTGTCGTAGTAGACGATCTTTTCGATGACGGGGGTGATAAAGTGCAACCCCGGTCTCAACGTCCGCCGGTATCTTCCCAACCGGGCGACCAATGCCTCATCTCCCTCGCTGACGATTTTGATCGAGGAATTCGTGCCGAATCCGATCGACATAACGATCAAAAGCGCGAGGATATACTGTACCATAGAACCTCACCGAATTATGAGAATTGATAGTTGATAATTGACAATTTATAGCGCCGCGCCCTTCTGAATGGAGCCTGGGGAATGGGGCATGGGAACGGCAACCGTATCAGGTTGTCCCTACACCCTACACCCTACACCCCACCGAGCACCCCCTAAGCCAGAGATCGCACCGTGCCCGAATGGCCGGGGATGTCTCCGACGGGTTCGCAGCGTCCCCCCAGATATTTGGCGAGAAAGTCTTCCGCGATCGCGTAGAAGTGCAGGCGGTTCTCCGGGCGGGCGAAGCCGTGGCCTTCGTCGGAATATAACACATATTCCACCGGCTTTTTCGCCGTTTTCATGGCCCCGACAATCTGTTCGCTCTCGGCCTGTTTGACCCGGGGATCGTTGGCCCCCTGGCCGATCAGCAGGGGTTTGACGATGCGATCGACGAAAAATAGGGGCGATCGCGATTTGAGAAATTCCGGTTCCGTCTCCAAATTCCCCACCCGGTGGTAAAAATTCGCCCGCAGCGGTTCCCAGTAGGGGGGGATGCTCTCCATCAGCGTCATCAAATTGCTCGGCCCGACAATATCCACGCCGCAGGCGAACACCTCGGGGGTGAACGTCAGCCCCACCAAGGTCGCATAGCCGCCGTAAGATCCCCCCATGATGGCGATTTTGTCCTTCGGGGCGACGTGATTTTCCACCAGCCAATTCACCCCGTCGATCAGGTCGTCGTGCATCTTCGCCCCCCACTCCCGGTTTCCGGCTCTCAAAAAGCCCTTGCCGTAACCCGTCGAACCCCGGAAGTTGACCTGCAGGACCGCGTAACCCCGGTTAGCCAGCCATTGGGCTTCTGGGTCGTACCCCCACAGATCTCGCGCCCAGGGGCCGCCGTGGACCAGCATCACCGCCGGGACGGGGGTTTCGACGCCCACGGGTTGGGTGAGGTAGCCGTGGAGGGTGAGTCCGTCCCGGGCCTCGTAGGCGATCGCTTCCATCGGGGCGAGGGGCAAGCCTTCGAGTTGGGGCTGGTTGGTGAACAGGAACGTCACCGCCTTCGAGGTGCGATCGTAAATGTAATAATAAACAGGGCCGTCGTCGGCGACAAAACTGACCAGCCACAGCTTGTCATCCAGAGTCCGCTTGATGCCGAATTCCCCCGGGCGGATAGTTTTGATGGTGTCGATATCCTCGCGGATGCCCTCGTCGAGAATGTGCCATTCTTCCTTGTCTTTGTAGAAGGAGACGGCCTCGATTTTGTAGGTGGTGGGGTGGACCAGCAACCCGCCCACGTCGTACTGGGGATCGGCGGCCATCACCGTCTCTTCCCGGGTGGAGACGTCCCAACCGATGAGTCGTCCGGCGTTGGCGTCGTGGTTGCCCACCATGTAGAGAGTGTTGCCGTCCCGGGAAAAGAAAGCCGCCCCCCCCTGTTCGTCGGGTCCCCAGTGGCGGAGGGTTTCCCAGGGGCACTCCGGAGTGTCCCGGTACAATAAATCGAAGCCGCCGTCCGGCGCCGAGGCACTCGCGGCTCGAATTTGATATTGGCTGTCGGCCGTCCAACTGACGATATTGCCGGGATTTTGGGTGTGAAGTTCCACCGCTCCGCTGTTGATGTCGATCTCGTAGACGTCGAAAACCTGGGGGTTGTTGAGGTTCATTCCCACCAAAATCCGGTCGGGAAAGGTGTGTTCGATTTGGACCACCCGGGCGAGGACCCCCTGAAACGGCGTCAGATCTCGGACGATGTTGGTTTGGATGTTGACGAGGTAGAGGTGCCAGTTTTCGTCCCCGTCGGAGTCCTGGGCGTAAATGAGGCAGTCGGGCTCATAGGTCCAGAAAAAGGCGCGGATGCCCCGTTTTTTGTCGTTTGTCAGTTTGCGATCGCCCGCTTCCCCCATCGTCCGCAGCCACACTTGCAGGACGTTGTTCTCGTCGGGGGCGATGTAGGCGAGAAATTTGCCGTCCGGGGATAATTCCGGGCGGGAGCGTTCCGGGTTTCCGAATAAAATTTCCCGGGGAATCAGGGGTGGAAGCTGAGTCTCGGTCATGGGTGGTGTGAATGATGAGAGTTCATTAATCTATTGTGGAGGTTAACTTCGCCCCTGTCATCTCTGTGACCCGATCGGATGAATGCGGATTCCGCCTGACGCCATCATTCTGACAGAGGAAGCCGGCCGCCTCGAAATGCTCGACGATTAAATTGATTGAGTATTATATCAACTGGTATATCAGCATCAAGCCAATTTTGGGTTTCATCCGGGAGGTCATCATGTCCGTCACCACCAATTCTCATTTTTCCACCCTCGTCCTCACCCTGCGGCGGCGTATGGGTTTATCTCAGGAAAAATTTGCGGCGAAGTTGGGGGTTTCCTTTCAAACTGTGAACCGTTGGGAGAGGGGGCGATCGCAGCCCTCCCAGTTGGCGATCAATGCCTTGAGGGGGCAACTGTTGGAGATGGGAGAACGGGGCCGCGACCTGCTGGCCAATTTTCCCGACTAGCCCGCCCCCGACCGACCGAGTTCGCGAGAATCAATCCGAATTTCCCTCGAATGTTGCCTGATTTTTGCGGCGATACCGTCTCTGAGGAGGTCGTCAACTTTTGCGGGCTCTTTTCCCCGATTGAAACCGTCGAAACACCAGAATTGTTGAAATCGAAACATTGCTGATATCGAAGGCGAAAATTTTGCCATCGCCGGCAACCGAGACCGTCACGATCGCTTCCCGGAATTTTGCGTCACCATATAGAGTAGAAATGCGGCCACGATAATGCCGACCAACTCGGCCGCGATCGCGTTCACCGCCGCCTGCAATGCGATCAGGTCCATCGGAACGATGATCGGCCCGCTGCGACTGACAATCGTCGGCCCCCCACCCGAATTGTCGATCATCGCCGCCCCGGGAGGCACGGACAGCATCTTAAATAAGAGAACTCCCACTTTCCACAGCGCCACCACGACGGCACAACTCATCCCGACGATATTGGCCGACAACCCGATCCAAAGGGTGCGGGTGACGCTGGCTTTCGTCGGACGGCGCTGGGGATCGTCGAGTTGATTGCCGATTTGGGTGTAGCGGAAACACCAGTAGATGGTAAATCCCAACGCGATCAAACAGGCGTAGGCTAAAATCACCCCGACGAACGACTGTCCCAGCCGATTTTTGGCGGGACTGAGAAATAAAGCAAACAGGATCAGAAAAACGGGTACGACTCCAAACCCAACCTGCAGCCAAAAGCCGATCCATCCCCCCCGCCGGAAGGCGTTCGCGATCTGGGGGAAAGATTTGGGGTTCGATTCCAAATTGAGTTGTTCGGACATGGCCACCGGGTTCTCGAAACGAAATTGGGAGTATTGTACAATAGGGCATTCAATTCCAGTTGCGGACGGCGTCCCGAGGCCGGAGAAACTGCCAATCCCTCCGTTGTTGCGCTTTGGCGCATTCGGGTTAGATTTGACCCCAACTGCGATCGCCGATTCAATAAATTGGTAAACTTTTCCCGAACCCGATTTCTTGACAAAGGCGAATGCCATTCGCCCCGACAATTGACGATTCAAATCTGATGGAAATTGGTACAGTTGCAGCGATCGCCTAACATTATGGAACCCGACCCCACCGATACCCCCAACCGGCCGACGATCTCTCAAACCGAATTTGCGGAGCGCTTCGGTGCGATCGCACCTCTCATTTTGGAAGAGTGGCCCCAACTCGCCGCCGAAGATCTGGCCGCCACCGAAGGCAATTTGGAATTGGCGATCGATTACATCGCGGCTCGCACGGAACACACCCGCACCCTCATCCGCCATTACCTCACCGAACTCTCCCAACTCCAGCGGTGGCGGGAAACCCGCCCAAATGCTCACACCTCTGACCCCTCCAAACTCGAAGATTACATCCTGCCGACCCTCGATCGCACCCTGAAAACTTTGGAGGGACGCACGGAAAAACTCATCACCCGCTTCGAGACGGAAATGCTGCCGGAAGTCAACCGCAAAGCCAAAGATCATGTCGGAACCAGTTTGTTGACGGCCTTGGGAATCGGCTTTATCCTGGGTTTGCTGTTCGGAGGATCGGGCCGTGGGCGTTAGTGACCTCCTGGAAGCCATCAACGCTTATTTGCGCCGGATGCTCCGTCTGGTGGCGGTTTTGGTGGACCTGCACCGCGATATCGCCCTCCGGGAAGCCCAGCGCGAACAAAGACGCCTCACCGCCGGTTTCTCGGTTTTGGCGGTGGGAATGGCATTTTTTATCACCGGACTCGCCCTCCTGCAAGTCGCCGCCATTTTCGTGCTCCACAATTTGGGATTGAGTTGGTTGGGGGCGATTTCGATTGTTGCCACCGCCGATATTTTTCTGGGTTTCCTGTTAATTTTTGCGGGCTCAAACCGCCTGCGGGGACCTTACATGATCGAAACCCGCACCCGCATCGTCCGCACCGGAAATACCCTATTTCGAGACGATCCGGGAAATCGCATGAGGGATTGATGATCGGTCATACCAGATCCGATTATTTGCCAGACAGATGGCGATTTGATTACCAATGGCGGAACGTGGATGTTTTTGAAAGCGGTAAGGGGTGACATCTCTCGTTACGCGATATCCAGCCAATTATCAACTCAACTTTCTCGGGAATTAAAAACCGTTTTTCAGATTTTAAAATCTTTCAAATAAATGATGTAAAAAAGTTGCTAATTTCCGTTCGTTGTTGCGCTTCAGCGCCTTCTAAGGTGTGGAATTTTCAGCCGTCGAACTTTGCAGTTCCCGGACGATACTCATCGCCATATCCGCCGTTTCCAGCTTGCCCTGAGACTTGAGAATTTCGGCGGCTTTTTGATAGTTGATAATCGCCTTTTGTTCCTCCCCGAGTTGTTTGTGGACGAACCCCCGATCCAAATAGGCGTCGATGTAGTCGGGATTCAGGCGGAGCGCCTCGGTGTAGTCGTCGAGGGATTTTTGATAGTCGCTCATTTCCAGATATTCCGAACCCCGAAAATAGCGGGCTTGGGCGCTTCTGGGGTCGATTTCCAGGGCGCGATTAAAACTGGCGATCGCCGCAGCGTTTTCCCCCAATTCCGAATAGGCAACCCCCCGGTTGATGTACGCCGCCACCAATTTCGGTTCCAGGCGGATGGCTTTGTCGAACGCCACGATCGCATCCCGATATTGTTTTTTCCGCACTTGCCCGATGCCGATATTATTGAGGCGGAGCGCCTGTTCGGACATCTCCGCCCGGATCACGATTGTATTGCGATTTTGGCGGTAGGTGCGGAGTTTTTCCCGGGCAATATCGTCGGAGGGCGTACCCGGTTCGATGCCTTCCAAAAGCGCGATCGCCTCTTCCCATTTTTGCTGCGCCCGCTTCCAAACTTGAGACGGGTGGGGCGGATTTTGCACCAACACCGACGCCTGCATCGCCAATTTTTTCGCCGCCTCCAAATCCGTTTTTGCCTTCACTTCCGGCCGCAATTGTTCTTCCACGTCGTCGAGGCGATAGCGCAATTTCGCCAACTCCACCGCCACCGGTTGCCCCGGCAATCTGGGGGTTTTTTCTAATATCGCGATCGCCTCCCGCAGATCTTCGGCCATCCCCCGCAATGCCTCCACGTCCATCCCCGGTTTCAGAGATCCCACCGTTTCCACTTCCGCTTTCGCAGCATTCAAGGCGCGATCCTGCCAGGTTTTTACCCCCCAAAATAAGCCCGTCCCCGCGATCGCGATCGCCACCATTCCCCCGACAACTGTTTTCGTTCCAGACATCAAACCGCCTCCTCTACATTCAGAAAAAAAATCTGCTATTCTGAAGTTTTTAAAGTCGCACCCCCAATCGCTTTCAACCCTCGGAAAGCCGGCCGAACCTCAATGCAGCCCCCGAAAGTTCCCGATCCGCGATCGGAAGGTGAACGAAATCGATGTCACGTCCGCCCGCCGAGCGAACCCATCCATCCATTCAAAAAACTTAACAAATTTGATTCGGACACTCTGATCGGCTGAAATTCTATCACAAACTTCCCCAAATTCGGATAAAATTGCGAAAATGCAGACCGGATGAAACGCCGAGATCTTCGTCCGCCACCCCACCGCAATGAAATCACCGAACGCGATCACTTGAAAACATGAAACGTCGAAAACTCCTCGGTTACGCGGCCACCGGTGCCGCCACCACCGCCGCCCTCGCCGCTTGCAGCAACAACACGGGTCCGGCCGTTCAGGGGGATTCCCTGCCCACGGTCCGCTGGAAAATGGCCACCAGTTGGCCGACTTCCCTGGATACCCTCTATGGCGCCGCCGAATTCATCGCTCGCCGGGTGAGGGAACTCACCGACGGGCGATTTACCATCCAAACCTTCGCGGCGGGGGAAATCGTGCCCGGGTTGCAGGTGTTGGACGCCATCCAACAGGGAACCGTCGAATGCGGCCATTCGGCGAGTTATTACTACATCGGAAAAAACCCGGCTTTTGCCTTCGGAACCTGCGTTCCCTTCGGACTCAACACCCAGCAGCAGATGGCTTGGCTGTACCAGGGGGGCGGCATCGACGCGATGAACAAACTTTACGCCGATTTCAACACCATCGCATTTCCGGCGGGAAATTCCGGCGTGCAGATGGGGGGCTGGTTCAAAAAAGAGGTGAATACCGTCGCCGATTTGAACGGTTTGAAAATGCGAATTCCCGGTTTGGGGGGCGAGGTTTTATCTCGGTTGGGGGTCAACGTCCAGGTGTTGCCGGGGGG
Source organism: Lyngbya sp. CCY1209 (assembly GCF_055795065.1). NCBI lineage: Bacteria > Bacillati > Cyanobacteriota > Cyanophyceae > Oscillatoriales > Microcoleaceae > Lyngbya > Lyngbya sp. CCY1209. The sequence continues at coordinate 30,103 of NZ_JAYFER010000414.1, read as the reverse complement.
CGAGATTTTCCTGGCGTTGGAACGGGGCGCGATCGACGCGGCGGAGTTCGTCGGCCCCTACGACGACGAAAAATTGGGGTTGAATGACGCGGCGGATTTCTACTACTATCCGGGTTGGTGGGAGCCAGGTTCTAGCTTCGATTTGCAGATCAATTTAAACGCTTGGAATCAGTTGCCGACGGAGTATCAGGAAATTGTCAAAACGGCGGCGGCGGAAGCGAACGTTCAAACCCTGGCGAAGTACGACGTGCAGAATCCCCAGGCGTTGCAGCGGTTGCTCGAGGGGGGGACGCAGTTGCGGGCTTACAGTCCGGAAATTTTGCAGGCGTCTCAGCGGGAGGCGATCGCACTGATGGAAGAAATGGCGAGTCAGGAACCTTCATTTAAAGAGATTTACGAACCTTGGAAACAGTTCCGAGACAGCATCCGCCAGTGGCACGCCGTCAGCGAGTTTGCCTACAGCAATTTCGCGATCGCGCCGGTTTTGCAGTCGATTCAATCCCCCTAAATCTTGCTTAATAAGGGGGACTTTGAGTTCGATTCTCCCCTCTTTTTCAAGGGAAACCGGGGGGGATTGAATGCGATCGCCGGCTTGGATTCGAGCTGGACGTCGAGTCGATTTTCATCTGGTGAAAGAATTGCCAACCATCCCATTCCGACGGCTGGCTCAAATTTAGAGAATCCTTAAAACAGTGTTAAGATCGACCCATTAACATCTGATATCGGAGGCTCGGACGAGGCCACCGATTTTGATAAATGTCGATCAGGAATGGGACGATGAAAAATCTGGGCATGGAGAGGATGCGGCTGCAATCCCACAAACAAATTAAACGCTTTCTGGAATATCACGAACAGCGTTACCGCCTGCTGTCGAAGACGGTTGACAAGCAGGGAACCTGCCGATTTAACGCCCACTCGGCTTTTCTCCGCTGTGCCGTCAACCCCAGCGGCCCCTGTTCGGAGTGCCACCATTACGAACCCGAAGCGGACTGATTAAACTTTTAAAAAATAAAAAATGGGGGTTCGGAAGCCGAGGTGATTTGAACCCAGTTAATTTTCCCGAAACGAGGATTCAAACCCTCGGTTTCCCGACCGTCACACCGACATTTTAGATGCCGGGAACGCCGCCACATTGTCCCCCGATCGCATCTCCTCCCCCTGCTCCTCATCCGGTTCGATCGCTCGAGTTTCCTCGTCCAAAACCGCCACGACGCGATCGTAAATATCCTGGGCCTCTCGGGGAGAATTGCCGATACAAGTCAGGCCGAGTTTTCCGTATTGGGACAGGCATCCCATCAAATGAAACACCGTCCCCGTCTCGCGGCAACTGTCGAAATGGAGGTGGTGATCGGCGACGATATCCATCAAATCGTTCGGCAACAACCCCCGATAACAATCCTTTTGAAGATTGTCCGAGGCGATGTAATATTTCGGCTGTTGTTGCTGGCTGTAAAATAACCCCGTGGCGCGATCGTATTGGCCGTTGGTCAACAACTGCAACGTCATGAAGGGGTGAGTCGTCCCCCCCCGGCGCAGGTTGATCTCGATCGCCTGCAGGTCCCACTCGCCGTCCCCCCGGCGCACCGCCACAAAATCCAGGCCGAACCGCTCCAGGGCCCCCTTAGCCGCCAAATTCTGGCCGACGCGCTCCCCCAAAGTCTGGAGTGGCAAGCGGTAGGCTTCGTCCGCTGGAAACCGGCACCCCTCAAAGATTTGGCCGTCGGGTCCGCCGAGAATCTGGTCGTGGGTGGAGAGGACTTCCACCTCGCCGGAGGGGTGGATCTGGCACTGGACGCTCGGCGATCGCTTGATCTCCCCCTCCACGAACGCTTCGACGATCGCCCCCAAATCCGGAATCCGACTGCCGAAGGACTCCCAGGTTTCGCCTCCGGCTTGAAAACTCAACCGGGAAAAGCGATCGCGGATCGCGGCCACCCTTTGGCCGCAGGGGACGTCCCGGAGCGGTTCGAGGTCCAAAATGGCGTTTCCCTCCCCGGAAAACCCCTCGTTCAACTTCACCACCACCCGCCTCAACTGCGGTTGGCGGTTCCACAACGCGGCCACTTCCCCGGCGAGGTCAGTTTCGGTCCGCACCAAAGGACTGCCGTCCGGGTGGGGGATATCCGACTCCCCAAAAATCTGGCGGCTGCCGCTTTTCGTCCCCCAGTCGGCCAAATTCGGGTCTGAAGCCAGCAGGGGAATTTGCAACCGGACTGAGAGTTCCCGTTCCAACGGCGTCGAATTGAAACAGACCATGTAGGTTTGACTCGGCCGCAGGACTTGGCGGATGCGTTCCACCAGGCGGGGACGTTCCAGGATCTTCTCGGTGAGGGATTTTTTGGAGGAATCGTAAGTCGAAAACAGGAGCAGGCGATCGCGGGCGTGGGAAAATGGGATTCCCGGCATCAGGTGCAAATAATAGTCGATGACGCTGGGGTGAAGCGGTTGGGACGTCACGTAGATCAGCCGCATTTTGGGGTTTCGCAGGCGGGTCAGGGAGAACAGAAATCGCTCCTCGTACTGGTGTACGCCGGGGATCTTCTCAAGTTGCTGCTGGTCGAGGGTGAGGGAGGGGATGACGAGAACATCGAAATCGTCAAATTTGACAGGCCCGCGCTGCCGAAAACACCGGCGCAGTTGATATTGCAACGTTTGAAATCGATCCGCCACACGGTCGGGCGATCGCTCGCTTTTTCCCATAATCCCAGCCTGCACTGACCACACTACAATCTTAGCGAGTTATCCGACATCGGCAGCATTTTTTTGATCTAGCAGGCAACAGGCAATAGGCAACAGGCAATCGGGAAAAAAATCGCCCACTGTCTGAGTTTCGGAGTGGTTCGATGTCTTGACTACCCGGACGACTGCTATGGCAATCGGCTCCCAGCTTTCAGCCATCCGAGGGCGGTTGAGAGTCCATCATTGATTTTCGGATAGCTTGAGAGTTCGGGCGACTCCCATATTAAGAATGATGAAGGATTGAGGCGATCGCGCCTTTTTTGAGTCGAAGTTTGCATCCGAAAAGGGAAAAAAAAAGCCCAAATTTGAGTTCGGATTGCCGCGGGCGATCGTCGGGGGATATCCAGATTTTCACCGTCCAATTCAAGGGATCGACTTTTATGTTAGATCGGATTGGGTTTGTGTTTTCGGGTCGATGGGCGGGATTCGATTCGCTCCGACCGACGATCGCCCGGGATGAAAAACGACCGACACCCGCCCGAACGGTGTCCGTGACGGCCGTTCCGGAGAATTCGCCGAAAGGTGGCGCGATCGCGGAAACTTGCAATTCGATCCCCACGGCCGGGGAAACTGTTCTATACTATCGATCGGACGAACTCCACAATCTTGATATCCGGCAACCGGCAACCCTTTTCACTCGATGATGAAATCGTCAAGACTGACCAAAAGCCGGAATTCGAGCCCAGGGCTACGATATGATCCCCCAGAAACTCATCCTCAAAAATTTTCTCAGTTACCGCGACGCCCGCCTGGATTTTAGCGGCCTGCACACCGCCTGCATTTGCGGACCCAACGGGGCGGGAAAATCGTCTCTCCTCGAAGCGATCGCCTGGTCAATTTGGGGCAGCAGCCGCGCCGGAACGGAAGACGATCTGATCCAGATCGGGGAAAAAGAAACCCGGGTGGACTTCACCTTTATCAGCCACGGCAGCCTGTACCGGGTGATCCGGAGCCGTCGCCGTTCCGGGTCCGCCAGCCTGGAATTTCAGATCGCCCCCTTGCCCGCCAAAAATGCCAAACCCGGGGAAAAAATCAACTTCCGTCCCCTCACGGAAAAGGGGGTGCGGGCGACCCAGCAGAAGATTTTGGAGCACCTGCGGCTCGACTACGACACCTTTATCAATTCCGCCTATTTGCGGCAGGGGCGGGCGGACGAATTCATGCTCAAACGCCCCGGCGATCGCAAAGAAATTCTCGCCAGCCTCCTGAAGTTGGACGAATACGACACCCTGGCGGAACGGGCGCGGGATCTTTCGCGCCAATATAAAGGACAAATTGACCAGATCGAACAAAACCTGGAAAGTACGGAAGGGGAACTGCAAAACCGGGATGCGATCGCCTCAGAAATCCCCCGACTCGAAACCGAACTCGCCGGACGGCAGGAGCGGCAAAACCGCGATCGCGAACAACTGCAAAACCTGCGGGAACGGCAACAGCACCGGCAAACCTGGGAACAACTGATCGGGGGACAGCAGCAACAGCGCGGCACCCTCGCCCAGGAGTGCGATCGCCTGCAACGGGAAATCGACGCCGCCCGCACCCAACTGCACGAACTCGACGCCACCCTCGGCCAGGAAGCGGAAATCCGGGCCGGAACCGCCCGCTATCAAACCCTGCAAGCGGCGGAAGAAAACCTTTGTGCCCGCTTACTCACCCACCAAACCGCCCAACAGCAATTGCGGGGACTGCAAGACCGGCAGCAACAGCAGATCTACCAACTGCAACGCGATCGCGAAACCCTGCAAACCCGCCTGGACTCCCTCACCCAACAGGAGCGGGAGTATCAGAGCGTCCTCACCCAACAACCCGAAGTGGAGGCGGGACTGGCCAAACTTCATGCCGCCCGCCTGCGGCTCAACGAGTTGGACCGCCTGCAGGTGGAAGTCACCCCCCTGGTGCAGCGGTATCAGCGCCTCCAGGGGGAGGTCGATCGCGCCCAGGCTCGCCTAGCGGCCCGTTTGGATGATCTCTACGGGTCCATCAGCCAACTGCGGCAAAACCTCCAGCAGTACCGCCCCGATTTGGAAAACCAGTTCAGAGCGATCGAGGAAGAAATTGCGGAACTGGAGAAAAAGCGCAACTACCTCACCCGCGTTCAAACGAAAGGGCAGGAACGGCACAACCACATCACGCAACTGACGAACCAGGAGCGGGAGTACGAAGAAAAACTGGCGGAAATCGACCGCAAAATGGCGATGCTCGGAGAGCCGCCGGGGGGGGAAAATCGGGGGGGTTCCCCGGCGCCGTTGTGTCCCCTGTGCGATCGCCCCCTGGATGAACATCACTGGAATTTGGTGGTGGGAAAACACCGCACCCAACAGCAGGAAATCCGCGATCGCATTTGGGTGGTCCGGGAAGAGTCGGTGCGGGCGCAACGGGACATCGAAAAGTTGCGGGAGGAATACCGCCAGTTGAGTCAGGATCTCTCCCCCTACGAAGAATTGCGGGAACGGCGGGGGCAAATTCAGGCTCGTTTGGACGGGTTGGGGGGGGACGAACTGCGACTGCAACAGTTGGGGGCCCAAGCCGCGCAAATCGAGCGATCGCTACAGGCGGGGGAACACGCCGCCGAACTGTATTCGGAACTGCGACAACTCGATCGCCAACTGCAAGAACTCGACTACAACGAACAGAGTCACGCCCTCGCCCGCACGGAGGAAAAGAACCTGCGCTGGGCGGAGATCAAACAGAGTAAAATCCGGGATGCCCAGGAAAAATTGGGGCGCATTCAGGCGCAGAAACCGGAGCTCGAAGCCCAAATTCGGGCGGTCGGGGAACGGCTGCACCACCAAGAAACAGACTCGGAATTGAAGCAGAAAATCCGGGCTTTGGAGGGGGAGTTGGAGCGGATTGGGTACAGCTTGGAGGAACACGATCGCGTCCGGGCGGAGTTGCGCCAGGCCGCGGGGTGGCTGCGGCGGGCCGAACAACTCGACCGGGCTAAATCTCAGCATCCGCAACTGCAACAACGGCTGTCGGAATTGGAGCAGTTGAAAGCGGCGCGATCGCGGGATTTGGAAGGGGTAGAATCCCAGATCGGCGCCCTGCAACAACAGCTTCGGGATGCCCCGGACTTGACCGATGAAATCGAGGCTTTGGAGCAGAAGATCCGACGGCAGCGACAGGAGCTCGACGGGGATTTAGGCCGACTGGGACAGTTGAAACAACAGCAGACTTATTGGGAGCGCCTCGACGCTCAGAAAAACGAGCAGAAACAACAGTTAAAACAAGCCCGCCACCAACAAAAGATTTATCAGGAGTTGTCCCAGGCGTTCGGAAGGAATGGCATCCAAGCATTGATGATCGAAAACGTGCTGCCGCAATTGGAGGCGGAAACCAACCAGATTTTGTCCCGACTTTCCGCCAATCAACTGCACGTCCAATTCGTGACCCAGCGGGCGGGGCGGAGCGGAAGTTCCAAGAAAAAGAATTCCAAATTGATCGATACTTTGGATATTTTGATCGCCGACGCGAGGGGAACTAGACCCTACGAAACCTATTCCGGGGGCGAGGCATTTCGGATTAATTTCGCGATCCGGTTAGCCCTGGCGAAATTGCTGGCGCAGCGGGCGGGGATGGCGTTGCAAATGTTGATCATCGACGAGGGGTTCGGAACCCAAGATGCGGAGGGGTGCGATCGCCTGATCGCTGCCATCAACGCGATCGCGCCGGACTTCGCCTGCATTTTAGCCGTCACCCACATCCCCCATTTGAAAGAGGCATTCCAAGCCAAAATTGAAGTCAGTAAATTGGCATCCGGGTCGCAAATTCGGCTGTCGATTTGAGTCATTTTTTTACGTTTAAATTGAAGGGGATATCTCGCCTTGATTGCCGACAGGGGAAGGGACGGGCGGGGGCATCGAGAGCGTCAACTCGCGCCAGACAGTGGCCGCCTCCCGGACGCACCGCTGCCGCGATCGCCCCCGAAACTTTAAACTCTTTTAATCTCTCCTGTATGATGTGATACAATCATACGATCTCGAAAGTGTGCCAAACTAGAAGAGATCAGGTATCGGAAGGGAAATACCGAAAATTCCAGCCGTTTTTCCGATTCGACCCGAAAGGCACCGCGATCGCCGAGGGTCTCCCCGAGAGGAAAGCGAGCGGGCGACGGTCATCTTGAACCCGACCCGTCCGGACTCGAAAGCGCCGAATTTTCCCGGAACCCGAAAGGGTCAAAAGTTTCAAGTCAAAAAGACTTTTGATTTGGGAATGCGTGAGTTGATGACGGGTGAGTTGTTCCCCCGAATGGACAGGTTTTTGGCAAGGGTGTATCTTAGCAAAGTTGGTTAAGATCGAAGGTGTGTTCCGTAGAATAGACCCGAGGGGCATTCAACATCGGCCAAAACATGAGGGTGCAGTTGGAATCGGTGTTTGTGCTCAAGTTCTATAAGCGTTAAGCAGCTATGCCAGGTGTACGAGTCGGGATACTGCATTCTTTGAGTGGGACGATGGCGATCAGCGAAGCCCCTCTCAGAGATGCCGAACTGATGGCAATTCATGAAATCAACCAGAGCGGCGGAATTCTGGGCCAGTTGATCGAGCCGGCGATCGAAGATGGGGAATCGGATGCCGCCTGTTTTGCCCGCAAAGCCCGGACACTGATTCAAGAGAAACAAATTACCACCCTATTTGGGTGTTGGACCTCCGCCAGTCGTCTGGCCGTCAAACCCGTCTTGGAAGAGTTGAACGCCCAACTGTGGTATCCAGTCCAGTACGAAGGACTCGAAAACTCGCCCCACATTTTCCACACCGGCGCCTGTGCCAACCAACAGGTCGAACCCGCTGTATCCTGGCTGTTGGAAAATATCGGCAGTCGCGTCTACCTGCTCGGTTCCGACTACACGTTTCCCCACGCCGTCAGCCAACTGGTCAAAATTCAGCTCCACCAAAAGCGGGGGCGGGTGGTGGGGGAAGCCTACGTCCCCTTCGGTGTCCAGGACTTCCGCTCGGTGATTTCCCGCATCCGTCAGGCCAAGCCCGACGTCGTTTTCAACACCCTCAGCGGGGACGGCAACGTCGCCTTTTACCGGCAGTTTCGGGAGGCCCGGCTCACCGCCGAGCAGATCCCGATCGTGGCTACCTCCGTCTCCGAAACCGAACTGCAAAGCATCGGAGACGCGGCGGCCGGGCACCTGAGCTGCTGGAGTTATTTCCAGAGTTTGGACACCCCCGAAAATCGCCGATTTGTCGAACATTTCAAAAACCGATACGGGCGCGATCGCGTCACGAGCGACCCCATCGAAGCCGCCTACACCCAAGTTTACCTGTGGAAGCAGGCCGTCGAGCTGGCTGAGTCCTTCGAGCCGGAGCGGGTGCGCGTCGCCGCCTACGGCCAAAACTTCCTCGCCCCCGGGGGGATCGTGCACATGGAACCCAACCACCACGTCGGGAAAGTCTGCCGCATCGGCCGGGCCCGGGCGGACGGCCAATTCGAGATCCTCCACACCAGCCCCCACCGCATCCACCCCCTGCCCTGGCTGGGATTCGAGGCCGAAACCTTCAACACCTCCGAAATGGTGATCTCCCTGCTCGCGGAAGTCAGCCAGAGTACCGAGCGGGCCGAACAACTCCAACAGAAGTCCCACGAACTCGAACGGGCCCGCCTGCAACTCCAGCAGGAGATCGAAAGCCGCAAACGGGCCGAAGCCCGACTCAAACAGGTCAACGAGCAGCTCGAACAGATCGTCGAAGAACGGACTGCCGCTCTGCGGGAATCCAACGACCACCTGGTCCAGGAGATCGTCGAACACACCCGCGCCGCCGAAGCCCTCCGCACCGCCAACGCCCGCCTGCAGGCGGTATTGGAGGCCGTCCCTGGCACGGTGTCCTGGATCAGCCGGGATTTACGGTACATCGAAGTGAACCAAGCCTTGGCCGACCTGTTCAAGCTGCCCCGGGACGCCTTCGCCGACCGCCACATTGGCTTCCTTGGCACCAGCTCCGAATTCAATGACTTCGTGACCGACCTGTTCGCCTCCGGTGATCGCGAGGCCCACCGGGAAGTCCGCACCCAAATTGACGGTGAAGACCGGCACTATTTGATCGTGGCGCAAAAATACGACCGCGATCGCGCCGCCTTCGTCGTCGGCATCGACATCACCGAGCGGCGACGGGCCGAAGAAGGCCTGCGACAGGCCAATCTCCGCCTGCAAGCCGTCCTGGAAGCCGTCCCCGGCACGGTATCCTGGGTGACGTCGGACCTGCGCTACCTGGAAGTCAACCAACAACTGGCCGACCTGTACGGCCTGCCCCGGCAAACCTTCGCCAACCAACACATCGGCTTCCTCGGCCGGGGTTCGGAATTCCAGAAATTCGTGCAAAATCTGTTTGAAACCCCCCAAGTGGAAGCCTACCGGGAGATCTCGGTCCTCCTCGACGCCCAACGGCACTACTACCTGATCGCCGCTCAAAAATATGACGATAACCGCGCCGCCTTCGTCATCGGCATCGACATCACCGACCGCAAGCGGGCCGAAGCCGCCCTGCAAATGACCCAAAATCAGTTGGAAGCCGTGCTCAACGTCGTCCCGGGCACCGTGTCCTGGATCGACTCCGATCTGCGCTACCTCGGCGTCAACCGATTCCTCGCCCAAACCTTCGACCTGCCGGCGGAAGCCTTCGTCGGCCAGCACATCGGTTTCCTGCAGGCCAGCCCGGAATTCAACGGCTTCGTTCAGGCTTTTTTCCAGAGCTCCAATTCGGAAGCCTATCGGGAAGTCACCACCTACGTCAAAGGCGAACCCCGGGAATACCTGATCGCCGCCCGAAAATACGACGGGGGCGACGCGGCCTTTTTCGTGGGCATCGACATCAGCGATCGCCGCCGCGCTGAGGAAGCCCTCAAACGGGCCGAAGCCAACTATCGCAGCATCTTTGAAAATGCCGTCGAAGGCATCTTCCAAACTACCCCGGACGGGCGCTATATCAGCGCCAACCCCGCCCTGGCAAGGATTTACGGCTACGAGTCCCCCGCCCTGCTGATGACCAATTTGATCGACATCAAAGCTCAACTGTACGTCGATCCGCGGCGGCGGGAAGAATTCGTCCAACTGCTCTCGGAGCGGGGGTCGGTGGTGGATTTTGAATCCCAAATCCGGCGGGCCGACGGCCGGGTTCGCTGGATTTCCGAAAATGCCTCCGCCATCCGCGACGACAAGGGCGAATTGCTGTACTACGAGGGAACCGTCGAAGATATCACCGACCGCAAAGAGGCCGAAGCCGCCCTGCAGCGGGCCAAGGATGAGTTGGAACTTCGGGTCGCCGAGCGCACCGCCGCCCTCCAGGAGGCCAACCACCACCTGGTCCGGGAAGTGGCCCAACGGCGGCGCATCGAAGCCGCCCTGCGGGAGTCCGAGGCGGAATTGCGGGCGCTGTTTGCGGCTATGACCGACGTGATCGCGGTCTTCGACGGGGAGGGGCGCTATAAAAAAATTGTCACTACCAACGCCGAGGTGATCTACACGCCGACGGCCGACCGCCTGGGAAAAACTGTGTTCGAGGTGTTTCCTCCCCCCCAGGCCCAACTGTTTTACGACCACATCCAGAAGGTGATCCAAACCGGGCAGACCCTCAATTTGGAATACAGTCTGCAACTGGCTCCCCCCCGGCCGGGGGAGACGGGGGCCGTGAACGCCGTGCAATCCGAGACGGGGGACTTGGTCTGGTTCGCCGCCACCGTTTCGCCGATGCCGGACAACAGTGTGATTTGGGTGGCCCGGAACACCACGGAACGACGCCGGGTCCTCGATGCCCTGCGGGTGGAACAGCAGAAGTCCGAACGGTTGCTGTTGAATATTTTGCCGCGCTCGATCGCCGAACGCCTGAAGCAGAACCCCCACTCCATCGCCGAGCGGTTTGAACGGGCGACGGTGATGTTCGCCGACCTGGTGGATTTTACCGGGTTCTCCTCCCGCATCGCCCCCACGGAGTTGGTGGACCTGCTCAACGATATTTTTTCCTGTTTCGACGAACTCGCCCAGAAGCACCATTTGGAGAAAATTAAGACCATCGGGGATTCTTACATGGTGGTCGGGGGCGTGCCGACTCCGAGGGACGACCACGCCGAGGCGATCGCGGAAATGGCCCTGGATATGCGGCGGGAAATTGCCAACTTCCGCCGGGAAGATGGCGAACCCTTCCGTTTGCGGATCGGGATCAACACCGGGCCGGTGGTGGCGGGGGTGATCGGGACGCGAAAATTTATTTACGACCTGTGGGGGGATGCGGTGAACGTCGCCTCCCGTATGGAGTCCCAGGGGGAGGCCGGACGCATCCAGGTCACGGCGGCCACGAAAGCGGCCTTGAACGACAAGTACCTTTTCGAGGAGCGCGGCGTCATCCACGTGAAAGGGCGGGGACAGATGGTCACGTTCTGGCTCAAAGATCGCCAGGGGTGAGATTGAATCCCGCCAGGATGGGGAATGGGGCGTAGGGAGTCGGGAGTCGGTATTAGGGAGTCGGGAGTCGGCAACAGGCAACAGCTCATCTGGCAGGCGATCAGAGCGAGCCTCCGGTCGCCCCGATCCCCCCCCGGCCCCGACTTGCCGGCTGACTTGACGCTCTGTTAACTTGTGTTAAGATGCGTTAAATTAAATCAAACTCTATTCGAGTGTCTTCTGGGAGTTCTGTGCACATGAATACAATGACTCTGCTCGGCAAACGGTTTTTCCTCCTGTTGGTCGCCCTCGGCGGCGCGACGGTTCTGGCGGCCTGCGGCCAGCCCTCCGCCACCGACACCACGGGAGAATCCGGGGAAGAAATCGTAGAAACCACGGAATCTGTCACTGCCGAACCCGTCGCGGATGAAACGATGGCTCCCGTCGAAACGGAAACGGCCGACGCGGAAGCCGATGCGACGGGCGAAGAGGTCGCGACAACGATGGAGTCTGATGCGGCAGACAACATTGTGGCGATCGCCAGCAGCCAAGATCAATTCAGCACCCTGGTGGCGGCCCTCGACGCGGCAGAATTGGCCGAAGTCCTGTCCGGCGAAGGTCCCTACACCGTCTTTGCCCCCACCGACGAAGCATTTGCGGCCCTGCCCGAAGGCACCGTCGAAGAACTGCTCAAGCCCGAAAATAAGGATCAGTTGATCCAACTTCTTACCTACCACGTCGTCCCCGCCAAGGTGACGGCCGCCGAAATTACCGACGGTTCCGTTGAAACCGTCGCCGGGGAACCGGTGACGCTTTCCGTGGCTGACGGTATGGTGATGGTCAACGAAGCCACGGTTGTCGAAGCCGACATCATGGGCAGCAACGGCGTGATCCACGTCATCGACAAGGTGATCATGCCCTCTCAAATGTAATCTTGGTGCATCTAGTCCCCCCTGCATGAGAACCGACCGCTTCCTGGAACACTCATGCAGGTTTCGCTTTTCTCCCCCAGGGCCGGCGCGATCGCGGGCCATACGGTTCCGAAAAGGCCGGATAGCGCAGCGGAAGGGTGTTTTCGTTTCTCGGCCGTCCGGGTGGGAGACGAATTCTAAAGCTGACCTTAAAATATACGAGAAAAATCGGCAGTTACTATTCCCAACGGTTCCGTTATGGTGCTATACTGAATCGTGGAGGATTAAGTATCGGTTGTAGCATTTGTTTCAAGTCTTAACGAGTTTTTCGCGTTGTGTGCTGGCAAGTTTCTCTCCGAGAACCTCACTCTCTACGCAACTCTTCTGGTTTAGGAGATAGTTTATGTCGATTTACGTCGGTAATCTCGCTTATGAGGTTACAGAAGAAGATCTAACTGAGGTGTTTACCGAGTACGGATCGGTCAAGCGGGTCAAGTTGCCCACAGATCGGGAGACAGGTAAGATGCGCGGCTTCGGGTTCGTCGAATTGTCTACGGAAGCCGAAGAAGCGTCAGCCATCGATGCCCTCGATGGTGCGGAATGGCTGGGTCGCAACCTGAAAGTTAACAAGGCGAAACCCCGGGAAAACAGAAACGGTGGTGGTCGTCGGGGTAACTTCTCTCGCAGCTACTAAATTGAGAAGCCGATCGCCCGAGATATCCCATTGAAGATTTTGAGGGTCGGTCTTCATCTGGAAACTCGCAAATTTCGGAATCCGTCTGATCCCGATCGCAATGTATAGGGCTGCACGCCCGGTGTGGGCCTGTGGGTTGTAGGGAATTGAAACCGCCCCCCCCGCCCCCATCCCCCCCAGCCCCCCTTTGTAAGGGGGGGGCTGTTTCATTCTCGGTTAAAAATTGTCGAGGGTGATGAGGAAAACCGCTGAAGGGAGACAAGAGCAAGGGTTTTTTCCGGTTAAAAATACCTTTTGATAACGGGCGATCGCCATCAAGAACCATTGACATTGGGTGTTCAATCGATCCGATAATGGAACCCTCACCTCGGTGGTGGGGGTCTTTTTGTTGGGAAATGTTGCGATCGCCGATGTCCGAATCGAATTTCATCACCCACCCGAATCGAATTTTTCCATCTCAGACAAGCTTTTGGCGGGTTCTGAGCCTGACATTTGCAACCCTTTACGGCATTTTGTCCCTCAGACAGGCGTTTGCCGCCCCGAATTTAGTCCACGACGACGCGAGACAGCACATTTTTTGGATGCTGCGGTTCGTCGATCGCGACCTGTTTCCCGACGATCTGATCGCCGATTACTTCCAATCCGTCGCCCCTCGGGGATATACATTCGTTTATCAATTGGGGGCGATCGCGGGCATCGATCCCTTCACCTTCGCCAAAATCATCCCCCCCATTTTGGGGTTATTTTGCACTTATTACAGCTTCGGATTGTGCGTCGAAATTTTGCCGATTCCCGCCGCCGGTTTGATCGGTTCCCTGGTGGCAAATCAGGCGATCTGGATGAAAGACGACCTCGCCTCCGGGACACCGCGGGCGTTTATTTATCCGATTTTTTGGGCGTTTTTGTATTATCTCGTCCGGCGTTCGATCCTGGGGGTGGGAATAACCGTCGCCGCGATCGGGTTATTTTATCCCCAATATGTGTTCGTCGCCCTGGTCATCCTAACTTTGAGACTGGTCAATTTTGAACAGGGGAAATTGACCCGTTATAAAAATAACCGAAATTACCATTTATTCGGAATCGGATTAATTGTCGCCGTGATGGTGTTGCTTCCCTACGCGATCGCCACCTCAGAATTCGGCCCGACGATTGGCAAAGCAGAAGCGATGAACTCCCCGGAGTTTTTTCTGAACGGGCGAAGTCTGTTTTTTCACGATAATTTTATCGACATTTGGTTCACCGGGCGACGCAGCGGGATGTTTCCCAAATCCCTGTTTACTCCCGCCACCCAATGTGCCGGTTTGTTGCTGCCCATTTTGCTGCTGTTCCCCGCACAATTTCCGGCGATCGCCAAACTCAAAAGCGGAATTTGGGTGCTATTGCAACTGCTGATCTCCTCGGTTTTCATGTTTTTTGTCGCCCACGCCTTTCTGTTCAAACTGCACCTTCCGAGTCGGTACACGGGGCTGAGTTTTCGCATCATTATCGCCGTCGCCACCGCCATCGCCTTAACCGCCATTCTTGAGAAACTGTCGGGGATACTGAGACGCGATCGCTTGCAATGGAAAAAATGGGTGTCCGGCAGTGCTATTTTCTCGATCGTTATTTCACTATTATTTTATCCGGCATTCGTCCCCTACTTTCCCCTGATCAAATATCGCCAGGGGCGGATGACCGAAATTTACGAATTTTTCCAAAACCAACCCAAAGATATCGTCATCGCATCCCTATCCGGCGAAGCCAACCAACTCCCCACCTTCGCGCAGCGATCGGTTTTGATGGCGCGGGAATATGCCATCCCCTATCAAATCGGCTATGCCGACCAAATTCAACGGCGAACCCTCGATTTGATCCGCGCCCACTACAGCCAAAATCCCCGAGAACTGCGAGATTTTATTGAAAAATACGATATCGATTTCTTTTTGATCGACCCTTATTCCTTCACCCCGGAATTCATCGAAAATAACGATTGGATGTTCATTTTTCCGGAAGGCGAAAATGCCCACCAACTCTTGCGACAAAATCCCGATATTTCATTGGCGAAGGAGGTGAGGCGCTGTACGGTTTTTCAAAGTCCGAGTTGGATTATTTTGGATGCCAATTGTATTTTGAAATACGAGTGATGGATGATCAAATGCGGCGATGAAGAGACCGCGCGGACGGTGGAAATGTTTGACCGGATCAGCCGGGCGGCTACGAGTCAAGATTCACAACTGAAAATCACGTTCAATTTTATTTGAAATCCCGACCTGTAGCCGCAGGCTGTTAAGAATTGGCGGGTTCACCAAAACCAAGCGTCGCAGCGATCGCCCGACTTAATCGACGGCTCCAAACTGGGAGACATCTCCGTTGTAAATCGTATCATTGGGCATCCGGGCCCGAAACAAATCGGCATCCGAGAACTTGCTATTGGTCAGAGTGGCTTGGGATAACCGGATGTCCCTCATCGAGGCACCGGAAAAATCTCCGCCGGACAAATCAGCGCCTGATAAAATCGCACGGTTGAAATTGGCACCTTTCGCGATCGCATTCAATAACTTCGCACCGGATAAAATCGCAGATTCTACATCGGTTTGGGTGAGAGTTGCACCGGACAAATCTGCCCCATCCATCAGGGCGTTGTATAGAATGGCATCGGAAAAATCAGCGCCGATTAGCTTGGCTTTTGATAAAGTGACAGCAGATAATTCCGCGTTCGATAAATTCGCTCCGCTCAGATCCGCGCCTGCGAGTTTGGCTTCAATCAACAAAGCTCCTGATAGATTTGCATTCGATAGATTGGCATCAATCAGTGCGGCACCGTACAAATCCTTATCGGATAAATCAACTCCCGACAGATCGCATTCATTACATTCGTTGGTGAGAAGTAATTGATCGTAATCCGATCCAACGAAAGCGTCAGCGGGCGCACCCCAGAGGGTGACACTCAGGAGAACGGGGAAGACAACGGCAAACAGTCCGCGAAACCAAGATTTAATGTTCATGTTTGACCTTGATGAGGGTATTTTTTGGGCAATTAACCTTCAATTAACGGAGGCGAACCGAAGGCGGATAACTCCAACTTTCATATCCCGGCGCTTTGGCGCCGGGGGGGTTGACGCCGACCGCCGACCACACCAGCCCTTCCGGATAAGCGTGGGGACTGGCAATGAAGGTACCGTCATTAACCGGGGTTCCAAATTTTTCCCGCCATTCCGGGGGAAGTTCCTCCCAGGTCGCCATGTACCAGAGTTTCATGATGTTGCGGGCGATCGGGCCGAGTTTTCCAGATGTCAGAACCGCATCCGCGCCGTGATCGTGAAAGGTTTGCAGCAGTTCCGCCAACATTTCGCTGCCGACAACGCCCCGAACCGTGTCCAAGTACAGGGTCGATTGACCGGTTCCGAGCAAATGAAACCGAGAAAATCCGGTAACTTCTACGGAGAAATCCAAGAAATACTCCATCAATTCGGGCGAATTAATATCCACTCGTGATTGACCTCCAAAAAATGATGATTAATAAATCGGAGCCGCATTCACCCCTTCCTGGCCGGGAATGGGGTTGCGAATAAGCTGGGTCGCCAACTCCTTGAGTTTGAACATTCCCGCGATCGCCGGCAGCAACTTGTCGGGATGACCATTAAAGGCAAATTCAATCTGTGCGAGGAACTGACGGTAAGCTTTTTGGAAGTCCTCGGCGTGAGTGTAGACCTCGGAGCCGGCCGGATAATCGCCGAGTTTGGCATCTTCCAACACCGGATAAACGGCGTCCCAATCCACGTCAAAAGTTTGACCCGTCGGCTGATTGGGGTGATCGGAGTTGAGGGGATTCTCTTTATCGATCACGTAGTATTGACCCAACTGCAACTGTTGGAAACGGTAGTAATGGCTCAGTTCCCGTTCCGCATCATAAATACTTTCGTGTCTCGATCCCTCGCCTTGCTCTTGAATGATCCTCAAGGCGCGGACGGCGGATCGAATATCGGTGACGGGGAGAATTTCTCCCCCCCCGTCGTAGTAATATTCGGGGGTAACTTGCTTCTTCGGATCGCCGCAGAAAAGATTTTTACCTTGGCTCTTGTACTCGCGATCGAGTTCCTGCATACCCCGGATCAGCTCCGCGTAGAACAGCCCGATGCTGTAGTAAGTTTGGGTGGGATCGAGACCCTGAATCCGCAGCCATTGGTTTTCGTTGCGGGGAAGTACCAGGGGCGCATCGTCCGGCACCTCCTTGGACCGTTCAATGTTCATAAACATCTCTACGGTGTCGGGGGAAAACTTCCTCAAGTGAACTTTAAAGTCGGTCGCTCCGGTGGGCAGATAGGTGGGATAGTCCGGGATAAAACTATCTGCGGTCAGCACGCCTTTGATATTTCCCCCGACTGCATTAAACACGTTGGCGACCAGGGTGAGATGGAGCATTTCTTCGACCACAACGGCGCGAATAATGTGGAAAGCTTCCAGGTTCGATCCGGGTTTGAGGGAATACAGGGCGGTGATGTAGGGGGGAAAGGTTGCGTGTTCTATCATCATCCCCTGAATCAGATAGTAATGCAAATCCTCAACCGTTTTAATCAACCTTAAACGATCGGTCATAGGTAATACCTCTGTGGGCGAGAGTTTCTGGGTTTGTCGTTTTTAGAGCCTAAGCGTTCAAATCCTTGATCATCTGCTCGCAAGCGAGAAAAGCGAGGGCGGCGATGGTCAAGCTGGTGTTGGAACTGCCGATGGAGGGCATACTTCCCGAGCCGAGCAGGTAAAGATTTTCGTGATCCCAAGACCGCTGCTGAGTATTGACAACCGAGTTGTATTTCGTCGTTCCCATCACGTGAGTGCCGGAAAAGTGGTTGCCGCCCCGGAACCAGTAGCCCTCGCCTTCGTACTCAAAATAGGCGGGGTCGGACCGGTCGTAGTGGGTATGATCTTCGGCTCCCAAACGCTCAAAGATCGTCCGAGAAAGCTGGCGGCAGTATGCCATTGTTTTTTTGCAGTAATCCGGGATATCAAAGTGAATCACGGGGCGATAATTGCCCAGTTGATCTTTGTAGTTGGGATCGATGGTGACTCGGTTGCTCGGGTCGGCGGGCAATTCGCACATGAAAGCCAGCAACAGTTGGCGCGAGATCCGGCTGACCAGTTCTTGGCGGAGTTCGGAGCCATATTTGCGGTTTTTGTCGACCGCCTCCCTGACGATATCGGTCGCCCCCGTTCCTGACCATCCCCAACCGTCGTTGTGGATATCAATCGCGAAAGCGCAGTGTTCCTTGCGGAATTGTCCGGTGCGGAAGCTGGCAATCCCCGAGGTGACGAGGGGCCCGCGCATCGTACCGGTGACTTCCGGCATCAACGCCCAAGCCAGCAGAAAGGGATGGTCCATCAGATGGCAGCCCATCAGTCCGCTCGTGCTCGGCAAGCCGGAAGCCAGCATCAGCTTGGCATTTTCCACGGCATTGGCCGCCAGCACGAATAAACGCCCTCTGACGGTTCCCACCGTATGCTGGGGAGAGCTTTTCTCTTTGTAGTGTTTGTATCCAATGGCGGTGACGCGACCGGTTTCGGGGTCGATTTCCACCTTGGAGGCGACGGCCTGGGGCAGCAGGTGAACGCGGTCGGGAAAGGCGATGCTGTTCAGGGTTTTTCGGGCGTCGTACTTGGCCTGAACCGGACAGATGGGGACGCAGTTGGCGTTCCCTTGGCACCGTTCCCCGTACTCCACCGGGTGAACGCTGGCGAGTCCTTCGGGAGCGAAAAGGTAAGGTTTGTAGTCGGGGTTGGGAATACCGTTGCGGCCTTGGGGAAAGGTGCTGAGTGTTAATTCCCGCGTCTCTCCGTCGATCTCGACAGTCGTCCCCTCTATTTTCTTGCCCACGATCTGATCCAAATAAGAGGGGGGCAATTCTTTCATGGGGAAAACATAGTCATCGTGTTCAAAGGTGATGCCCAGTTTTCTTTGTCCGGCGGCGTCCCCAGAAACTCCAATTTCGGACTCGGCTTGGCGATAGTAAGGCCAAAGATCCCGATCCGCGATCGGCCAATCCAGACCGTGTTTGTAGTTGGTCTGCAATTTGAAATCGTCCGGTAGCATCCGCAGGGTTTTCCCTTCCCAGTGCATGGTGGTTCCCCCCAAAATTCGGGTATAGGAACCGCTCAGGGGCACGGATCCTTTTTCCTCGAAGTACCCGAAAGCACCATCCGTTGGGCTGGGGGCATTGGCGTTGTAGGGATAGGGCGAGTTGGGATGCTTTGCCACCGACCCGTAGAAGGTTTCCAGGTAACTTTGAAAGCCCTCAAGGGTCAACCCCTCGCCGGTTCCCGCCTCGATAATTAAGACGGTTTTTCCCTGTTCGCTCAATTGTTTCGCCGCGATCGCACCAGCTACTCCGGCTCCCACGATGACCACATCATAGAAGGTTTGAGAGGCGGTCTGGCAATCGACTCGTACAATTTTTTGACCTTGACTCATATTTTCTTTAGGTTTCTCGATCAATTTATGGAGTCAACGGCGATTTCTCTCCTGCCGAAATGACGGCAGAATCATTGATGTTACAAATTGGCCAGATAGCTGAATGTATCCTGGCTTGAGAAACGCCAGATTAACTAGGTCTATTCAAAGGGATGCACTACCATAGGTTTGTCGCAAAAAATTGCGACAATTATTTTTCCAATTTAATTCTTGTTGAGCCAGCCTAGTGGGGAGCAAAGAGCGAGCTTGAAAAAGGCTGATGATGCTAGACCTAATTGATCACGATGACCCTCCAAAAGATAAAGTAACCCGGTTTTTGGGCAATGTCAAGAGATCGTGGCAATTTTTTGGACCAGCCGAAGATGATCTCAAAAAAAGATATCAAACTTTCCGTTTCTTTCCCGTGTCCCCGAGCCGGTGGGGATGAATTTTCCGGCGACTTGATGAGGGAGTACCAGAGAAACAATGGTGCCGGATTCGGATGGCCCAACTCCCGTCAATATGGGCGATCGCCCGACAGCAACTCAAGGCCATTGCGACATCCAATTCATCCCGCAGCCCATCCCAAACCGGGCCGACTCCGGCCTCTTCATTGGCGGCGAGTCCCCACACAGGACGCCCGACCCAAACCGCCTTCGCCCCCAAGGCCGGGATTTTGAGGATGTCCGTCCCCCGGCGGATGCCGCCGTCGATGAGAATGTCGGCTGTGTCCCCCACGGCTGCGGCCACCTCCTCCAAACTGCGGGTGGACAGGTAACTCAACAGCGTCGTCAGCCCCCTGTTCGTAATTGAACAGGTTGATGGGTGGGTTGAGGGTGGGGCGATCGCGTTCTAAATACTTATTGAGATTGCAGCTCTCGGGTGACTTCTTCGCAATTTAAATCCTGCAAGTCGCCGGATTGCAGTTGCAAGTCCGTTTCGGCATTTTGGCGGATGCGATCGACGAGTTGGGTGGCCTGTTCTTCGGTCAAAAGCCCTTCCTGCTTCGCCGTTTCCGTGGTGATGCAGACCCCCAGCAACGTGCCGCCGGCGATGCCACCGAATCCTCCGATCGCCGCCCCCCCGACAAATCCGATGCCGCCGCCGACGAGGGCGGTGGCGATCGCGATCAAAACAACGTAAATTGGCTTCATTGGTCCGATTCCTCAAGCCCCAAAATTCTGACACACTTTAGCACAAATCCGGGAACTCCCGGCCGGCGACACTTGCGATCGCGGCTCGGGAAACCAATCCGTTGGTGAAGGGGGAAGGGAATGTGTCAAAATCGATCCGGTGGGAAGCCTTGCCAAGCAGATAGAGTGTCCCCCTCTCGAACTCTCAACGGGAATCAGACATCCCAACTTCACCCAAACCTCGAAACCCGAATGAGCATTGAACAAATGCAGTCGTCGGCTCACAATGAGTTGACCCGAGGAAATTTTGATCGCGCCTTTGCCATTTGTCGGCAAATTCTCAACCGAGATCCCAATTCCGTCCTCACCTATCAACTGCTGGGGACGGTTCAAGAGGCCCTCGGACAACCGATCGCGGCGATGGCATCCTACACGAGGGCCCTGGAACTGGCCCCCGACCGGGCGGAAGGGTACGTCTACCTCGCCCAACTGTACCGGGATCTGGGGTGGTGGGACGAGGCGGTTTCCTTCTACGAACAGGCGATCGCCCGCGCTCCGAACTGGGGGGAACTGCACTATTATTTGGGGATGGTGCGGCACTGGCAGGGACAAATCGACGCGGCGATCGACCGTTACCGGCGGGCGCTGGCCCTCAATCCCAAGTTGTCCGGGGCCTATCTCGACTGGGCTCTGCGGTTGAACGAGCGGGGACAGATCGAAAAAGCCATTCAAGTCCTGGAACGGGGCCGAATTCGCTGTCCGGACGCCAAAGAAATTCTCAATACCCTAGGATATTTGCGACTCCAGCAAGATCGGGTGGAAGAGGCGATCGCGGTATTTGAACAAGCGATCGCCCTCGACCCCGAAGATGGGTTGGTTTATAACAATCTCGGCTGGGCTCTAACCACTCTGGGAAAAACGGCCGAAGCGATCGCCGCCTACCGCCGCGCCGTCGCCCTCGAACCCGATTTGGCGGTCGTCCACAGCAATTTGGGGAAGTTATGGCAGCGGCAAAATCGCCACCGAAAAGCGATCGCCCGTTTCCGAGAGGCGATCGCGATCGAACCGGACAATATCATGTTTTACAGCGATTGCGGCAGCTCCTGCCTCGCCGTCGGTTGGCTGGACGAGGCGATGGCTTGCTTCCGAAAGGTGATCGCGATCAAACCCAAATTCGTGCGGGCTTTTTGCCAACGCTTCGGTTCCCTTACCCCCGCCGACGCCGGGTCCGACGAACTGCTGCTGGCACAAATCGCCTGCGCTCACTTTTTGGAAACCCTGCAACAATTGGATTTAGCGATCGGGAACTCTGAGAACGGCGGCGGGTCTGAAGACACAAGCCGGGATGTCCCCGATGCTGTTTACGAGTATTTGGAGGCGACCTACCATCACTTGGGCAACGCCCTCCACCAGTACGGCGAGTTCGACGCGGCGACCCGGTACTATCAACGGGCTCTCCGAGTCCGACCCCTGCGGATGGAGACGTATTTGGAGTTGGCAACTTGCCTCGTCAAACAGGGGCGAGAACGGGCGGCCCTGGCGGTGTGCCACATGGCCCGGACGATAGGTGCGCTGTCGCCGATCGCATTCTCGCCCCGGGTGTACTGGCTGCTGGGGAATCTACTCGAACGGCAGGGCAACTCGGAATTGGCGATCGACTATTACAGCAAAGTGCTGCAAGCGGAGGAGATGGGGAATGGGGAATGGGGAATGGGGAATGGGGAATGGGGAATTGTCGATTCTCCCCCTACCCGCCAAAACACTCGGGATTGGTTGGAAGCCAACAATTTGAGCGATCGCCACTATATCCCGATTCGACTGGGGAAGGAGACGGGGGAAGGTTCAGAGAATTTCCCCACCCCCCGAGACATTCCGCCGCGCTGCGGTGGGTTGGATTGTCCCCCCTGTTTGCGGCGGATTTTCGGCGGGTTTCGAGTCACCCATTTGGGATACGGCTTGCAGCGGCGGACGGCTTCCCCGGGGGAGGTGAGAGTCCCGTTTGAAACCTTCGTCGCGGCTATTCCCGGCGGGCGGGCCTGGATCGTCCCCCAGGAAAATTATTGGAAAGTCTGCCGCGCGATCGCCACCCTGACGCCGGATAATCGACTGTTAACGGACTTGTCCCGGGAATATCCCGCCCCCCTGCCGGGGTGTCCGAAACCCGAACCGGAGCAACCCTGGATTTTGCGAGCCCCCCCTCGATCTCCCCCCCGGGAAATTGATGGGACGGTGGCGGTACTCTCGGGAATTTCCGGACACATCTACTTTCACTGGATGGTGGACGTGCTGCCCCGCATCGAACTGTTGCGACAGGCGGGGGTGGACTTCGATCGCGTCGATGGGTTCGTCGTCAACAGCCGCCAACTGCCATTTCAGCGGGAAACCCTGAATCGCCTGGGCATTCCGGAATCTAAAATTATCGAAAGCGATCGCATCCCCTATCTCCGGGCGCGGCAATTACTCGTTCCCTCCTTCGCCTCCCCGACGGGATGGCTGCAACCGTGGGGGTTGGAGTTCCTGCGGCGGACGTTTTTGCCCCGGGCTCAGGGAGATGCGGGGAACTATCCCGATCGCATCTACGTCAGCCGCGCCACCGCCCGACATCGGCGGGTTTTGAATGAGGAGGAAGTGATGGCGGTTTTGGAACCCTTGGGGTTCGTGCGAATTCTACTCGAACAACTGTCCTTTTCCCAACAGGTGGCACTGTTCTCCCGGGCGAAAATTATCGTCGGCCCCCACGGTAGCGGGTTGACCAATTTAGCCTTCTGCCGGCCCGGGACGAAGGCGGTCGAGTTCATTTCCCCGCACTACGACCGCCATTACTACTGGGTGATTTCTCAGGCGTTGGGGTTGGAACACTATGCCATCACCGGAGACGGCTTTTCCTGCTATCCCCTGCGATCGCTGATGTACCAAAATTCCCTCACTGAGGATATCTGGGTGAGTCGGGCTTCCCTCGACCACATGATAGGGCAGTTGGGAATCTCGTGAAAAAAATCTTTTGTCAACAAAGC
Source organism: Lyngbya sp. CCY1209 (assembly GCF_055795065.1). Classification (NCBI taxonomy): domain Bacteria; kingdom Bacillati; phylum Cyanobacteriota; class Cyanophyceae; order Oscillatoriales; family Microcoleaceae; genus Lyngbya; species Lyngbya sp. CCY1209. The sequence continues at coordinate 6,813 of NZ_JAYFER010000414.1, read as the reverse complement.
GCCAAAACCCATTACAATTAACCCTTGGGAATCGAAATGAGTGTGTCCGATCAGAGCCAAACCATGCAAGCCAAAGAGATCCTGCAAAAAAGCGTCCAATTCCTCCAGCAACAAGCGGAAGTTTACCTGCGGCAGGGGCAGATCGACGATGCCCGCAAGGCTTGCGAACAGCTATTGAAGATTCAACCGAATGCGGCGGCGGGATTTAAGATCCTGGGGGATGTATCCCTGCGCCAGGGAGATCTCGAAGGAGCCAAACAACGTTACGCGAAGGCTCTGGAACTGCAACCCAACTGGGCGGAGGCTTACGCCAATTTGGGCAGTCTCTACGCCCGATCGCAACAGTGGGAACAGGCGATCGCGGCATTCCAAAAGGCGATCGCCATCAAGCCGGAATTTGCCGGAGCTTACCGGAATTTAGCAAAGGTCTGGACTCAACTCAACCGCACGGCCGAAGCCCTGCGGGCCCAATATAAAGCCTACACCCTCGAACCCCAGGCGGTGACGGCACAGGATCACCTCAATCTGGGCAATACGTTTCTGCAACAGGACCAAACAGCCGAAGCCGCCATTTGCTATCAAAACGCCATCCGCCTCGATGCCACCCTCGCCGCAGCCTATCACAATTTGGGAGAAGCCCTGAAACGACAGGGGAAAATGCCCGAAGCTGCCCCCTATTTCCGCAAGGCGATCGAATTGAAAGCCTGGGGGGGAACCGCCCAGACTCCCGCCGACACCCTGGCGGCGGCGACGGCGACTTCCGGAAATGTCGCCCCCTCCCAAGATACCCTGGCGGCGGCGACGGCCGGACCTCAGGCGACACCCCCTCAAAATGCAACCAACGGCATCCCGGTGAAGCGTCCGGCTAACCCGGAAACCCTGCTGCAAGAGGCGAAAGCCTACTGCGCGATCAAGCAGTGGGAACCGGCGGTTTCGGCCTGTCAGAAGGCGCTGCGACTCAATCCCCAATTGGCGGAAGCTTACAAAATTCAGGGAAATGCCCTGCAAGTGTTGGGGGAAATGGAGGCGGCGGTGCGCTCTTACAATAAGGCGCTGGAAATTCAGCCCCAGTTCCCGGAGGTTTACGCCAATTTGGGCAGTCTCTACGCCCAGGAAGAACGCTTGGAAAAGGCCTTGGGTTGCTACCAACAGGCGATCGCCCAAAATCAAAATGTGGCGGGCTTCTATCGCAATTTGGCGAAGGTATTGGAGCGGATGGGACGGAACCCGGAGGCTTCCCGCTGTCTGGAGCGGGCCTGGGCCTTGGAGCCGGACAAGGCGTCCCCGGAAGATCACGTCCGCCTGGGCAATACCCGCTTGGGTGAGGGTAAGCCGGAAGAGGCTCTGGCGAGCTACCAGCGGGCGCTCGAAGGCGACCCCCGACTGGCGGCGGCTTATTTCGGCATCGGCAAGGCGAAGGCCTCTCAGGGGGCTTGGAACGAGGCTGAGGGGGCTTACCGTCAGGCGATCGCCCTCGACCCGAAGCCGGGGGTATTTTATCAATCCTTGGCCGAGGCTTTCGTCGGACAGGAAAATATGGACGGGGCGGTGGCGATTTACCGCCAGTTGTTGCAGGCGAATCCGAATTGGGCCTGGGCTCACCACCAAATCGGGGAAATTCGCAACCGACAGTGGAAGTTGAAAGAGGCGGAAACGGCCTACCGTCAGGCGGTGGGGCTCGACCCCAATTTGGCGCCGGCGCACTACGGTTTGGGGACGGTGCTGGCGCGGCAGAAGCGCTGGGCTGACCTGGTTCCGGTGCTGAGTCGGGCCCTGGAGTTGGACGCGAATGCGGCGGACGGCGCGGCTTACAAGAGTTTGGCAGACGGGTTCTCTAATACTGACCGGAAGGATGAGGCGATCGCGCATTACGAAAAAGCCTCGGAACTCGACGGGGAAAATGCGGAGATCTGGCAGAAATTGGGGGATCTGCGCCGGGATAAGGGGGCCTGGGAGGATGCGATCGCGGCCTATGAAAAGGCGAACCAGTTGGACCCGGATCTGTTCTGGTCCCACAACGGTTTGGCGGACGTGCTGCTGAAGTTGGAGCGCTGGGAAGAGGCGGTGGAGGCTTATCAGAAAGCGATCGGCCTCAAGTCGGATTATTCTTGGTCCTACAACAGTTTGGGGGATGCCCTGGCACAGTTGGAGCGCTGGAAAGAGGCGGCGGAGGCCTACCGGCAGGCGGCGCGGTTGAATCCGGAGTTCCCCTGGTCCCACTACAATTTGGGCGAGGTGGCCGCGAAATTGGGGAATTGGGAAGCGGCGGTGGATGGCTACCGGGGTGCGATCGCGGCCCAGTCCGATTTGCCCGCCATTCAGGAAAAGCTGGCGGATGCCCTGCGGGAGCGGGCCAAACAAGATTTAGAAGAGGCCCTGGGATATTACCGGCAGGTGATGGAGCAGGAGCCGGACAATGTGGCAACCTATCATAAGGCGATCGAAATCAGGCCGGATGACGCGGGGCTTTATGTTAAGTTGGCGGATACGCTGGCGCGGCACACCGAGATGGACGGGGCGATCGTCTTTTACCAGATGGCGCAGCAACTCGAACCGGATGATGGGGAAATTGCCGCTCGGTTGGAGCAGGTGATTCAAAAAAAAAATGAGGGCCTAGAACGACCTATAGTTGAAAAACCCTCGGAGGAAATCGTCCCTCTTCCCCTTCCTACTCAAAAAAAATCTCGTCCATCTGAGCAAAAGTTTCCCATCGATCAAGAAAGTTATGAACAGTGGTTGAGGGAAAATTTGCCCAGACCCGCTGACTTGCGCCAAATGTCTCAGGCGGTTAATTATCTGGGATACAAACCGATTATCAGTGTGATTATGCCCGTGTATAATACCCCTGAACGGTTTTTAAGACAGGCGATCGAATCTGTAACTAACCAAGTTTATCCGAACTGGGAACTCTGTATCGCAGACGACAATTCAACCGAACCTTGGGTTCAACCGATTCTCGAAGAATATGCCAGAAAAGACAACCGAATTAAAGTCGCTTTTCGGACAGAAAACGGTCATATTTGTGCCGCCTCTAATTCTGCTTTAGAATTGGCGACAGGAGAGTATATCGCACTGTTAGATCATGATGATGTGATCACACCAGAAGCCCTTTATGAGGTGGCACTGGTACTCAATCAACATCCCGATGCGGATATGATTTATTCCGATGAAGATAAGTTAGATCAATACGGTCAACGAGTCTTCCCATACTTTAAACCCGATTGGTGTCCTGACTCATTCTTGGCACGGATGTACACCTGTCATTTAGGGGTATATCGTCGGGAGCTTGTCAATGCAGTCGGTAACTTCCGAGTCGGCTATGAAGGCAGCCAAGACTATGATTTGGTCTTGCGGGTTACAGAAAAAACCGACAAAATTTTCCATATTCCCAAAGTTCTCTACAGTTGGCGACAGCATGGCGGTTCCACCGCCTACGACCCCAATAGTAAGCTCTATGCTTATATAGCAGCCGAAAAAGCCCTGAATGAATCCTTTATTCGTCGTGGGGAAAAAGCCCGAATTGTTTCCGACCATCAAAATTTGCCCGGTCAGTACACCATTCGTTATCACATCCAAGAATACAAACGGGTTAGCATTATTATCCCAACTCGAAATCTCGGAACGACACTCAATCATTGCCTGCGGTCAATTTTTGAGAAAAGCACTTATCCCAACTATGAAGTGGTGGTCATTGACAATGGCAGTGACGAACCAGAAACCCTGGATATTCTCAAGGCTTGGAAACAAAAAGAACCCGAACGGTTTAGCTGTTACGAGTTCGACGTACCTTTCAACTATCCCCAGATTAATAACTACGGCGTGAGTAAAGCCCGGGGAGATTATCTGCTGTTTCTAAATAATGACACCGAGGTATTAACTCCCGACTGGATAGAAGCGATGCTAGAACAGGCTCAACGTGCTTCAATCGGCGCCGTGGGGCCTTTGCTACTCTACCCCGATGATACGGTCCAACACGCCGGGGTTGTATTGGGAATTGGCGGGGTTGCAGGCCACAGCCACAAGGGTTATCAGGCCCACCATTTGGGTTACTACAACCACCTGATTACTGTCAACAACTACTCGGCGGTTACGGGAGCTTGTTTGATGTGCCGGCGAGAGGTTTTTGAGGAAGTCGGCGGATTAGATGAAGAATTTGCTGTGGCGTTTAATGATGTGGATTTCTGCTTGAAGTTGGTTCGCCAGGGATATCGAAATATCTATCTTCCTCATGTGGTTTTATATCACTATGAGTCTAAGAGTCGCGGGTATGAGGATACCCCAGAAAAAGAAGAACGGTTTAAGCGAGAATCGAAGTTAATGAAACAGCGGTGGGGAGATTTATTGAAAAACGATCCTTATTATAATCCTAACCTGAGTCGCATCCGACAGGATTACAGCATTCGCCTCAATAATGACGAGAACCAGGTGATGGCGATATTCCTTTCTGAAGATCAGGAGGCGTTTTTAGGATGTGCGATCGACTCACCAAAGCTACACCAGCCTTTTGATGAAGAAAATATGCTGGTTCAGGGGTGGGCGCTTGGCAAGTATTCTCCCGCTGTTGGTATTCAGGTTATGTGCGGCGATCGTATCATTGGGGAATCAAAAATGAACCAGGAACGTGGTGATGTGGCTAAGGTATTTCCAGATGTACCCCATGCTCTTGATAGCGGGTTCGTGAAAACCATTGATGTCAGTGAAACACCCAGTGAAGTCGAAATTTTGATTCTAGCTCTGATGCAAGACGGCAACCAGGTTCCCTTAGCAACATTATGTCTACGACATGGCAACTCAGATGATTAGACTTAGATCTAACAATAGCTATGGAAGAAGGAACCCAGCTTTTTTAGGCACACCTTTGTAAATTCACGCAGCCACAACAATTACATGATTTCTGCAAATCTTTTCTCGAAAATTGACTGGGCTTTACAGTATAGGTCTAAGTCTTTTTGGTTCTTGCTTTCTATCAGTTTCAAAGATTGATAATCTAATGAATACTGCTCATCAACTTTTTTTTGAGGATTATCATTTATTTTGACATCCTTAATCTCAAGGTTTGTCAGTTTATTAAATAGTTTAATAGAATCACTATAGCGCTCAGTAATTCCTATAAAAAATAGCTGGTCAAGTTCTATCCCCTCAAGGGCTTTAGATTGTTGATTAGAAAAATGGGGATTGCTGAAAAATTCCTCCATAGATTTATCATACCCATAATGTCTACGAAAATGCTCGTAGTTAGATATAGAGCGCTGAATTGGGTGTCGCAAGAAAGTAGCAAATTTTGTCGTGTCGTCTACAATTGGCTGATACTTAGCAATCTCAAAATGACCATATACAGCTTCAAAGCCCTCCGATTTAAATGATTTCACAAAAGATGTTAAGTCACCTTTATCTATCGTCTCATGTACCAATGGGGAAGTTTTTGGGTCAGCCCCATACTCAAAAATACACTTGAGTTTTTTTTCTATTTGAGACCTAAAAGAAGTGCCAGCCGTTTTAGGGATATGAATCAATAAAAATGTATTATTTGGTAATTTTTCAGAGAATTCGGTCATAATTTCAATCTCTAAGTTTTTCCCAGCTAATTTACTATATTTGATTTACTGTAATGCAGTATCTAACCCATCTATTGATATTTGTCTTAGGGTAGCATACCACAGTATACCTGCCTTAACCAAAATAGTCTATCAACTTCAACAGCAGAGACATTGATAGTTATCGACTGGTCTGTTGGGTCTTGTTTCATCCTTTTTTCCCTTGGTGTTTCACATAATTCTCAATAATCTCCTGAGAGATGGTCTCCGATGTCGAAACTAGGTAGGAACGAGTCCATATTGATGGTAGCACCAGCAAATGTTCAAACTCTTTACGGAGGTGACGGGCTGTATAGGCTTTGATTCGATGGATAATCTGATGCGGGGCTAGGGTCGGCGGGCAGTCCAAAAAAGCGTGGACGTAGTTGGGCTGGATCTCGAGAGTCAGAATTTCGACCTCTAAATTGGCGCAGACCTCTTGGATTAACTCCCGGAGTCTGATGGCTACCATCCCCTTGAGTACCTTGCGTTTGCGACGGGAACTCCAAACCAAGTGGTAGCAAATCAAAGATCTTGACGTTAGATTGTGTCTATAGACTTGACGCATAGACAAACACCTGCTACAGTAGACTTAGAACAATAATTTTGCTACCCCCACCTATCATAGGAGCTTCTGGGTATGAAGAAAAGTGAACTCGTGCAGCACGTCGCCGAACAAGCCAAACTGCCCAAGAAAAGGGTGAGAACGATTCTCGACTTGGCTTTTGATGCCATCTCCCAGGAAATTGAGAAGGGTGAGTCTGTCGTGATCCGGGGTTTAGGCAAATTTACCCCCAAAGAGCAACCAGCAAGAACCAGAACCCACCCAGAAACTGGTGAAACCACTGAAGTCCCAGCACGTACAGTGGTTAACTTCCGGGTTATCAAACCCTCTAAGGATAAAGAAGAGGCAGATTCATAATCACAGTTGATTAACAATTAACAGAGAGAAGCTGTTAGTATATAGAACTTTAGGGGCGTATTATATACGCCCTATTGCTTTAATTTTGGGAGCGGCTCTACAAATTCTAACCATCTCCGTTTGTCTGCAAACTTTATTAACCTCTAATTTGATTCAAGTCATCTCTCCACTTGAGCAGATCTTTTTCTATTTGAGCAAGTGAAGGTTGAGACGGAGCCTGAGCAGTCAACTCTAAATCTAGTTCTGGCTTGTACCCAAATATCTCAAAATCAGCGCGGTAAATATTAGCAATATCCCGAACTAACTCCTCAGAGTAGA